>NZ_RZSA01000118.1:0-10285 GCF_003998075.1 Mesorhizobium sp. M2A.F.Ca.ET.037.01.1.1
TCTCGCATCCGAGCGACGCCATCCAGGCCGGCATCGCCTATGTGCCCGGCGACCGCACCGAGGCCTTGGCCTTGCAGCGTTCGGTGCGCGAGAACATCGCGCTGCCCTTCAGCGCCGGGCTGCGCAAATGGGGGCCGATCCGCATGCGGCGCGAGGAGTTTGTGGTTTCCGGCGCCATCGGCAGGCTGCAGATCGACACCCGCGCCCAGGGCGAGGTGCAGCGCCTTTCCGGCGGCAACCAGCAGAAGGTGACCATCGCCCGCTGGATCGCTGCCAACGCCCGCACCATCCTCTGCTTCGACCCGACCCGCGGCATCGATGTCGGCACCAAGCAGGAAATCTACAAGCTGCTGCGCGAGCTCGCTGGCCAAGGCAAGTCGGTATTGTTCTACACCTCCGAGATGGAGGAGGTGCAGCGCGTCTGCGACCGTGTCATCGTCATCTTCGGCGGCCGTGTCGTCGACACCTTCCCGGTGGAAGAGGCCGATGAAGCGGCATTGATGCGCGCAGCTTACGGCCTGCCGCGCGGCGCTAGGGCCGATGTCGGCATCCTTGCCGAGGTCAAACCCGCTTCCGATGCGGAGGTCGCGCCATGAGCCGCTTCCTCCGCAACCAGGGCTGGGTCGCCGGCCTCTTTGCCCTGCTGATCTTCCTCTTCGTCGTCACCAAGCTGATCCAGCCCGGCTATGGCAGCGGCGACTTCGGCTCGCTGGCGCGGGCGGTTCTGCCTTACGCCTTCGCCGTCGCCGCTCAGACCGTCGTCGTCATCGCCGGCGGCATTGACCTTTCGGTCGCCGCTATGATGGCGCTGACGAGCGTGACCGCAGCCTCGATGATGAACGGCGCCAGCGAGGAATATGCGCTCTTCGTCGTGCCCTTCGTGCTGGCCATGGGGCTGGTGCTCGGCGCGCTGAACGGTATCCTCATCGTCGTGACCCGCGTGCCCGACATCGTCGTCACGCTTGCCATGCTGTTCGTGCTGCAGGGCGCGGCGCTCCTCGTGCTCGGCGCTCCGGGAGGCGCGGCCGCCGAATGGCTGAAGGCCAGCGTCATCGGCACGGTGCCGGTCCCCGGCCTGCCGGATTGGGCCGACGACTGGGTGCCGAAGGCGCTGGTGCTGCTCGTCGTCTGCCTCTGCATCGTGTGGATTCCGCTCAGGCGCTCACGCCTCGGCCTATCCATCTACGCCATCGGCAGCAACGAGCTTGCCGCCTTCCGCAGCGGCGTGCCGGTGGCCAGCACCAGGATCATCGCCTATGCGCTCTCCGGTCTGTTTGCGGCGCTCGGCGGCCTGTCGCTCACCATCAGCACCGGCATCGGCGCGCCGATACCCGGGCCTTATCTGCTCGCCAGCGTCGCCGCGGTGGTGCTGGGCGGCGTCGCGCTCGGCGGCGGCAAGGGCGGCCTGCTCGGGCCGATCATCGCCGTCTTCGTGCTGCGGCTGGTGCGCACCGACCTGACGCTTCTGGCCATCGATCCGAACGTCACCGCCATCATCGAAGGTTTGATCATGGTCGCGGTCGTGATGTTCGGCGCCTTCATCACCATGCGAAGCCGTCCGGCAGGAGCAACGCCATGACCGACATCGCGACCATGCCCCGGCCCGTCTCGTTCGGCCGCCGCCTGAAGCGCTTCATGGCGGACCGGCCGCTGATCCCTTTGATCATCCTCTTGATCATCCTCGTGGTGATCCTGCAGATCCTGCGCCCCGGCATCGTCAACGAGCGCTGGCTCGCCAACACGGCGAAGTTCGCCATTCCGCTGGCGATCCTCGCCGGCTGCCAGAGCATGACCATGCTGACCGGCGGCATCGACCTTTCCGTCGGCACGGTGGCGACGATGAGCGCCTTCATCATGGCCACCCAGATCGTCAACCAGGATCCGGCTGTGGCTTTCCTGCTGGCCATGCTGCCCGCCGTGCTGATCGGCCTCGTCAACGGCATCGGCGTCGGCGTGTTCCGGGTGCATCCGCTGATCATGACGCTCGGCACCAGCCTGATCGGCACCGGCTTCCTGCAGGTCTACCAGCGCACCGTGATCGCGTCGGGCGCGAAAATCCCGGATTTCCTCAACTGGCTGGGCACCGGCCTCACCTACGGTTTTCCCAATGCGCTTCTCCTGTTCGTGCCGGTGGCCGTGCTGATCGTCTTCATGCTGAACCGTACCGGCTTCGGCCGCCTGCTCTATGCCGTCGGCGACAATGAGCGCGCCGCGCGCCTGTCCGGCGTCCGCTACTGGCAGGTGATCACCGCGCTCTACATCCTCTCCAGCCTGCTCGCCGGCATCACCGGCCTGCTCTATATCGGCCTGATCAAGGCGCCTTCGCTGTCGCTCGCCGAACCGCTGGTGCTGCCTTCGGTGGCCGCGGCCGTCATCGGCGGCACCTCGATCTTCGGCGGCCGCGGCGGCTATACCGGCACCATCATCGGCGCGCTGATCCTGACCGTGCTGACGACGCTGCTCACCATCCTGCAGATGCCCGAAGGCGGCCGCCGCATCCTGTTCGGCTTCATCGTGCTATTCGTGACGGCGGCCTATCTGCGCATCGTCGAGGACCGCTAGAGCAAATCCAGGAAAAGTGTGAGCGGTTTTCCGTCCGGAGTTGCGTAAAAATAAGAAGATAAACCATTTCACCGTTTCGGTAAAACGGTGAAATGGTTTAGCCGGCGCACGGCTCACTCCGCCGCCTGCACCTGGCGGGCGCCGATGATCGCACGTATCTCGGAGCGGCAGGAGCCGCAATTGGTGCCCGCGCGCAACGTCTCGCCGATGGCCTCAAGGCTGTCGCATCCCGAAGCAACCGCCGACGCGATTTGGTTGGCGCCGACATGGAAGCATGCGCACACGACCCGCCCAATAGGCGGCATGGGCACGGGCGAGCGGCCGGATAGAAGCGCGTGGCGGTCGGCCGTCGACAGCTTCTGGCGCGTGGCGAGCAGGGACACCAGCCAGTCGCGCGCCGGCAGTTGGTCTGGAGCGGCGACCAGCAAGGCCTCGGCCATGGCGCCGCCATCGTCGATGGCCGCCGCGCGATAGGCGAGCCCGCGGCGATCGGTGTATTCGAGCAACTGGTCCCGCCGTTTGACGCCCAGCAGCTTGCGCGCCAGGAGGATCCCCTGGTCCGGCGGCTCGGTTCCAGTCAGTTCATAGACCCAGCCGCCATCGACCGCATGCCGGCTCCAGTGGACGAAACCTGTCGGCCGCAGATCACGGCGTGTGATGAGCACGCCGGCCCAGCCGGTCTCTTCCCGCACGATCCTGACTGGAACATGCTTGAGCTCCGGTTGGCCGGAATGCGGATCGGTGACCGGCGAGGACAGCAGACCGGCCGCGGCCCTGGCCGCGAACTGTCCGCTCCAGTGCATGGGCAGGAAAGCATGGCCACGCCGCTGCGAGTCGGCCACGCGTACTCTCGCCCGAACGAAGCCGAAGCGGGTTGAAAGCTGGGCGAGGTCGCCATCCTTTAGGTGTCGCGCGGCCGCATCGGCCGGATGAAGATCGACCGCCGGCTCCGGCACGTTAGCCATCAAACGCGGCACATTCCCGGTGCGCGTCATGGTGTGCCACTGATCGCGCAGCCGGCCGGTGTTCAGGGCAAGTGGATAGTCGGCATCGACGCTGAAGGCCGTTGCCTCCTGCCGCACCGCCACGAAGCGCGCGCGGCCGTCGGGCGTCGGAAAACGACCGTCGCCAAACAATCTCGTCTGGTGCTCGCCTCGATCCGACGTGGGCCAAAGACGCGGCGCGAAGGTTGAATAGTCTTCATCGGTAAGATCAGCAAAGCCGCCGAGATCGAATAGGCGCTCGCCCCCGTTCTCGAAGGCGGAGAGCGCCGCATGCTCGCGGAAAATCTCGGCCGGCGCCCGGAAGGCGAAGGCCTCGCCAAAGCCCATGCGGGCGGCGACATCGCAGACGATGCGCCAGTCGGCTCTCGCCTCGCCCGGCGGCGGCAGGAACGGCCGCTGGCGCGAGATACGCCGTTCCGAATTGGTGACCGTGCCGTCCTTCTCGCCCCAACCAGCGGCCGGCAGCAGAACGTCGGCGCAGCGCGTGGTGTCGGTGCGGGTGACATCCGAAACGACGACGAAATCGCATTTAGCGAGCGCGGCACGCACGCGTGAAGCATCCGGCATGGAGACCGCCGGATTGGTGCCCATGACCCACAGCGCCTTGATGCGGCCGTCGGCGACCGCCTGGAACATGTCCACCGCCTTCAGGCCGACGCGGCGGGCGATGTCGGGCGCCTTCCAGAAGCGGGAGACACGATCGATGTTGGCTTCATCCGCGAAGTCCATATGCGCGGCGAGCTGATTGGCCAGGCCACCCACCTCGCGGCCGCCCATGGCGTTCGGCTGCCCGGTGACCGAGAACGGTCCCATGCCGGGCTTGCCGATGCGGCCGGTGGCGAGATGGCAATTGATGATGGCGTTGACCTTGTCGGTTCCATGCGCCGACTGGTTCACACCCTGGCTGTAGACGGTGACGGTCCGGTCAGTGTCGGCGAAGAGATCGTAGAAGGCCTGGACATCGGCGGCCGCCAATCCGCAGCCCTTCGCAATACGTGCGATCGACGGCGCATCGGCGCTGGCCAGCGCGGCCGCGGCGTCGAAGCCCGACGTGTTGTCGCGGATGAAATCGGTATCGCTCTTCCCGCTCTGGACGAGATACGCGAGCAATCCGTTGAACAACAGCACGTCCGTGCCCGGATCGAGCGCCAGATGCAGGTCGCACTCGTCGGCGGTCGCGGTGCGGCGAGGATCGATGACGACGATTTTCGTCCCACGCTCCCGGCGCGTTGCGAGCATGCGCTGGTAGAGCACCGGATGACACCAGGCGGTGTTGGAGCCGGTGAGCACGATGAGATCGGCGCACTCCAAATCCTCATAGACACCGGGAACGATGTCCTCGCCGAAAGCACGGCGGTGGCCGGCCACGGATGAGGCCATGCAAAGCCGCGAATTGGTGTCGATATTGGCCGAGCCGACAAAACCCTTCATCAGCTTGTTGGCGACGTAATAGTCCTCGGTGAGCAATTGGCCGGACACGTAGAAGGCGACCGAATCCGGCCCGTGCTCGGCGATCGCCCGCGAGAATTTTTCGGCCACGAGATCGAGCGCTTCGTCCCAACCGGCCTGCCTGCCGCCGATCTCCGGCTGAAGCAGACGGCCTTCGAGGCCGAGTGTCTCGGCGAGGGCGGAACCCTTGGAGCAGAGCCGGCCGAAATTGGCCGGGTGCTCGGGATCGCCGCGGACGGTCGTCGTACCGTCCGCGGCGACCTTGGCCAGCACGCCGCAGCCCACCCCGCAATAGGGGCAGGTGGTCCTCACCTCGCGCGCTTCCTCCATGCCTCAGGCCGCTTTTGAGGCCAGCGCTTCGAGCGCGATGAAGAGCATTTCGCCCTCGACCCTCACCGGGATCGTTCGCACCGCGCCCTCGTCGGCGCCGAGCGCCTTGCCGGTCTCCAACGAGATCACCCAATTGTGCAGCGGGCAGGTCACCGCCGCGCCATGGACGATGCCTTGGCTCAGCGGCCCGCCCTTGTGCGGGCAGTGGTCCTCGATGGCGAAGACATGGTCGTCGGCCGTTCGGAAGACCGCGATCTTGCCTTGCGGGGTGGCTACGCAGCGTGCGCCGCGGCTAGGGATTTCGGCGATGGAGCCGATGGCGATCCAGTTCATGCGGTCTCTTTCCTGTCGACTCACTCCGCCGCCTCCGCGAACCCGACCGAAGCCATCGGCCGGAACTCATGCTTGTCCTTGCCGGAGACGCGCTCCGACCACGGGTCGACCTGCGCGAATTTCTGGCTGAAGACGAAGCGCTCGTAATAGGCTTTGCGCTTCTCGGCATCGTCCAGGATCTGTTTTTTGATCTCGGCGGTGCCGATGCGCTTGGCCCATTTGTAGATGCGCTCGAGATAGCGCGCCTGCTCGCGATACATCTGGACGAGCGCCACGATCACCTCCAGCGCCTCGTCCTCGGTCTTCACGAGCCCCAGCACTTCCGTGCCCTTGATGTCGAGGCCGGCAGCGCCCGCGAAATGGATCTCGTAGCCGGAGTCGACGCAGACCACGCCGACATCCTTGCAGGTCGCCTCCGCGCAGTTGCGCGGGCATCCCGACACTGCCATCTTCACCTTGGCCGGCGTCCACGAGCCCCACATGAATTTCTCGATGCGGATGCCGAGCCCGGTCGAATCCTGCGTGCCGAAGCGGCACCAGTCGGAACCGACGCAGGTCTTCACCGTGCGCAGGCCCTTGGCATAGGCATGGCCGGAGACGAAGCCGGCCTTGCCGAGATCGGACCACACCGCCGGCAGGTCTTCCTTGCGGATGCCCAGCATGTCGATGCGCTGGCCGCCGGTGACCTTGACCATCGGGATCTCGAACTTGTCGACGACATCGGCAATGGCGCGCAATTCGTTGGCGCTGGTCACCCCGCCCCACATGCGCGGCACCACCGAATAGGTGCCATCCTTCTGGATGTTGGCGTGGACGCGCTCATTGATGAAGCGCGACTGATAGTCGTCGGCATATTGGTCGGGCCAGTCGCAGACCAGATAATAGTTGAGCGCCGGACGGCATTTGGCGCAGCCGCAGGAGGTCTTCCATTCGAGTTCCTGCATGACGGCCGGAATTGTCTTCAGGCCCTTCGCCTTGATCAGGCGCCGCACATCGTCATGACCGAGGCTCGTGCAGCTGCACATGGGCTGCACCGCCGCCGGATTGTACGCTTCGCCGAGCGTCAGCTTCAGCAGCTGTTCGACCAGACCCGTGCACGAGCCGCAGGAGGCCGAAGCTTTCGTATGCGCGCGCACATCGTCGAGGCCGGTCAGCCCCTTGGCCGAGATCGCGCCGGTGATCTTGCCCTTGCAGACGCCGTTGCAGCCGCAGATTTCCGCATCATCCGCCAGTGCCGCAACGGCCGCCAAAGGGTCCGAGGAAACGCCTCCCTGGAACGCCTGGCCGAAGATCAGCGTGTCGCGCATCTCGGAGATGTCGGTCGCCTTCTTCTTGAGGTCGTTGAACCAGGCGCCATCATCCGTCTCGCCGAACAGCACCGTGCCGATGATGCGATTGTCCTGCAGCACGAGGCGCTTGTAGATGCCAGCCGATGCGTCGCGCAGGATGATCTCCTCGCGGTCCTCGCCATCGGCGAAGTCGCCCAGCGAATAGAGGTCGATGCCGGTGACCTTGAGCTTGGTCGGCGTGTCGGAATGGACGAAGCGCCTGTCCTCGCTGTCCGCCAGCGCGGCCGCAGCGACCCGCGCCATCTCGTAGAGCGGGGCGACCAGTCCGTAGACGTGGCCGCCGACCTCGGCGCATTCGCCGAGCGCCATGATGGCAGGATCGGAGGTCCGCATGCGGTCGTCGACGACAATGCCGCGATTGACCTCGAGCCCGGCCTCCTTGGCAAGCGCGGTGCTCGGGCGGATGCCGACCGCCATCACCACCAGCGTCGCCGGGATGATCGTGCCGTCCATCAGCTCGACACCCTCGACCTTGCCGTCGCCGACAATCGCCTTGGTGTTGGCCTTGGTCATGACCTTGATGCCGCGCGCCTCGACGGCCTTCTGCAGCAGATAGCCGGCGGCCGGATCGAGCTGGCGCTCCATGAGCGTCGGCATGACGTGCAGAACCGTGACATCCATGCCGCGTTCCTTCAGCCCGGCCGCGGCTTCGAGGCCGAGGAGGCCGCCGCCGATGACGACCGCTTTGGCGCGCGACTGCGCCGCAAGCAGCATGGCGTTGACGTCATCGAGGTCGCGGTAGGTGAGCACGCCCGGCAGGTCCTTGCCCGGCACCGGAATGATGAAGGGCACCGAGCCGGTGGCGATGACCAGCCGGTCGTAGCTCTCGGTCACGCCGTGGTCCGAGGTGACGGTCTTGGCCTCCCGGTCGATGGCGACGATGCGGTGGCCCTTGTAGAGGGTGATGCCGTGCTTGATGTACCAGCCGTCGCCATGGATGACGATTTCCTCGAACGCCTTCTCGCCCGACAGGACCGGCGACAGCATGATGCGGTCGTAGTTCACGCGCGGCTCGGCGTTGAAGATGGTGACAACGTAGCGGTCGGGCGCCGCTTCCAGCAGGTGCTCCAGCATCCTGCCGGGCGCCATGCCGTTGCCGATGATGACAAGTTTTTCGCTCATGTCGCTCTCCGGTTATTCGGCGGCGTAGGAAAGGGACGATGTCTTGACGGCCGCCCGGCGCTCCATCCGGCGGATGCTGAAGTGCATCCAGACCAGGCAGGACAAGACGATCACGAAGAGCAGCATGAAGCAGCTCGACCAGACGCCGGTGAGGTCGTTCAGCGCGCCGAAGGCGATCGGCAGGATGAAGCCGCCGAGGCCGCCGATCATGCCGACCACGCCGCCGACCGCGCCGACGCTCTGCGGATAGTAGACGGGGATGTGCTTGTAGACGGCGGCCTTGCCGAGGCTCATGAAGAATCCGAGCACGGAGGCGATGGCGATGAAGGCGAGCGGGCCGATCTCGAAGTGGAACGGGATCGGCCCGCTGATGCCGCGCACCACGTAATCTGCCGAGGGGAGAGACAGAACGAGGGTCGCGACGGCAGAAACGCTGAAGGTCCAATAGAGCACGGCGCGTGCACCGATGCGGTCGGACAGCACGCCGCCATAGGCGCGGAAGATGCTTGCGGGGATCGAATAGGCGGCGCCGATCATGCCGGCGGTGGCGATGCCGAAGCCGTAGGCGCCGATCAGGTAGCGCGGCAGCCAGAGCGACAGCGCCACGAACGCGCCGAAGGCGAAGAAATAGTAGAAGGCGAAGCGCCAGACCTGCAGGTTCTTCAGCGGCGCGAATTCCTGCCAGAAGCTCCTCGTCGGCGCCGCCTTGCCGGCACGGCGTTCGCGGATGACAGGATCGTCGTTGGTGGTGAACCAGAAGACGATCGCCATGACGACTAGCGCCGCGGCCCAGATCAGCGCCACCGACTGCCAGCCCCAGGCAAGCAGCACGAGCGGCGCCAGGAACTTGGTGACCGCCGCACCGACATTGCCGACGCCGAAAATGCCGAGCGCCGTACCTTGTCTGCCGGCGGGGAAGAAGCGCGACACATAGGCGACGCCGACGGCGAAGGAGCCGCCAGCGAGACCGACGCCGAGGGCGGCAAGCAGCATCTGCTGATAGGTGTGGGCGAAAGCGAGCAGGAAGGTCGCGACCGCCGCCGCGAGCATGGTGAGCGTGTAGACCAGGCGGCCGCCATAGCGGTCGGTCCAGACGCCGAGCACCATGCGCACCAGCGATCCGGTCAGGATCGGCGTGCCGACCAGCAGGCCGAACTCGGTCTCGTTCAGCCCAAGCTCCTGCTTGATGCGCACGCCGATGATGGAAAAGATCGTCCACACCGCAAAGCAGACGGTGAAGGCGATGGTGGACATGACGAGCGCCTGCCGGGGAGCACTGTCCTGGCTTTGCGCGGCTGGGAGGTTTGCGGTCATGGTTGGCTCCGGTTTGCGGCGGCGGGCGCCGCGTGTGGTGTTGATCAGGCGTGCGGCATCGGTCAGCGCGCCGGGGCTTGCGCGGTCACATGCGAACCGTTGCCCTCGGCTTCGTGGCTGGCGGGAAACAAGAACAGCGCGGCAATGAACAGCACCGCCGTCAGCGCGCTGCTCGCCAGGACATCGCGGCGGGTGAAATCCTTGAGCGAGGGTCCGATCCGTCTGGTCATCGTCATCTCCGGTCCAAAACGAAAAAAGCTGCCGTCCAGGCCCCCTCGCGTCCGTACATCCGGGATCGCGTGGTGACCTGAGCGGCAGCTTTGCCTGTGGCGCCCGCCATTGGACGCCTGTTCTGTTGCCCACGAGGGGCTCGTCTATTTCAAAGCACGAAG
Organism: Mesorhizobium sp. M2A.F.Ca.ET.037.01.1.1; assembly: GCF_003998075.1. Taxonomy (NCBI): domain Bacteria; kingdom Pseudomonadati; phylum Pseudomonadota; class Alphaproteobacteria; order Hyphomicrobiales; family Phyllobacteriaceae; genus Mesorhizobium; species Mesorhizobium sp. M2A.F.Ca.ET.037.01.1.1. The sequence continues at coordinate 9,856 of NZ_RZSA01000118.1, forward strand.
CGTGCCAGTTTTACGAGAGATCAGAATTTCATTTAAAATCAGCATGCTGCACAATGGGCCTGCGGCGGAGCCAAGCTGCAACGCGGTCAAACATTGATCAATGGTATGGACATGCCGCACAAATTTTGTGCATCGCACAAGACTGGCGCGCGAATGATCAGGCGCGTTTCTGGCCGGCAATGTAGGCGTCGATCCGGTCCGGATCGAAGATCTGGCCGTCGAAAAATCCGTCGGGACCAAGCACCAGGCTCGCCCCCGCCGAGCCGACTGGCGTCGCAACCTTCAGCGCGCCCTCGACCTTGGCATTGGCGCCGGGCAGCGCCACGCCGAGCGGCTTCAGCGCCGAGCGGTAGAGGTCGGGCCGATAGCAGTCGCGGGCGATGGCGAGGTTCTGCGGTGTGTGCGGCAATTGCCCCCAGCGCACCATCTG
>NZ_RZSA01001190.1:0-1786 GCF_003998075.1 Mesorhizobium sp. M2A.F.Ca.ET.037.01.1.1
CGTCATGCGCGCGTAGTGGATCGAGTGGCGGATCTGCTCGCAGACGAACGAGATGAAGGTGTGGATGTAGCTGTTGCCGGTAGCGCGCGCGATCTCGCGGTGGAAGAGCAGGTCGGCGTCGATGCTGCCTTCTTCCCAACGCTCCTCGCCGCCCATGCGGTCGAGCGCAGCCTTGATCGAATCGAGATGGCCCTGATTGCGGCGCGCCGCGGCGAGCGCAGCCGATTCGGCCTCGAGGATGCAGCGCAGCTCGAACAGCCGCTCCATGTTGTGCGTGTCCTTGAGCGCCTCGCGGTCGATGCGGATCGCTGCTCGCTGCTCGGGCGCCAGCACGAAGGCGCCGATGCCTTGGCGCGCCTCGATCATGCCGTCGGCGCGAAGCTGGGCGATCGCCTCGCGCACGACATTTCGGCTGACGCCGAATTTTTCGGACAATTCCTGCTCGGTCGGCAGGCGCGCGCCGGGGTTCAATTCGCCGGATTCGATCTCGCGGCTGAGGAAGGCAGCGACCCGGTGCGGCAATGTCTCGACAGTGCCGATGGCGGCCAGTCTCTGCTTCATGGAAAAGTCTCCGTCGCGGGCAACAGGCAACCGGGATTCATCAGGCCCTTGGGGTCGAGTGCGCTCTTCAGCGCCGCGACCATGCGGCGATGCGCCGGCGAAAGCCCGGCCCAGAATTCCTTGCGGCGGCTGCGGCCGATGCCGTGCTCCGCGCTGATCGAGCCGCCGAGACCGACGGCGATTTCATAGAGCCCGGCGATGACTTCGGCGCCCCGGGCACGGGCTTCATCCTCGGCGAGTTCGAGCGGCGGCAGCACGTTGAAGTGGATGTTGCCGTCACCGGCGTGGCCGTAGGCGAGCGGGATCCAGCCGGGATGGTCATTCGCGACGAAGCGGCGGGCTCTTTCGATGAGGCTGGGGATGTCGGAAATCCTCACCGACAGGTCGGTGCGCACATGATAGCCGCGCTTGGCCTGGCCTTCGACCAGACCTTCGCGGATCGCCCAAAAACTCCTGGCCTGCGTCGTGCTCGCGGCGAGAACCGCGTCGGTTACCAGGCCATTTTCCATGGCATCGCCGAGGACGCCGGCCAGCAAGCTGTTGAGGTCGATAGCCGCGCTGGATGACAATTCGATCAGCACGTGGACGGGCGCTCCGACCGGCGCCCTCATCGCCGGGTCGATCAGCCGGGCAAGCTCGATGCATTCGGCGCCGATGATCTCGAAAGCGGAGACGAGGTCCGAGCAATCGCGGCGCGCCTGGTTGAAGAGCGCAACGGCCGCCTCGAACGAGGCAAGGCCGAGATAGGCGGTCTCGGTTCGCGCCGGTTTCGGAAACAGCTTGACCTCGACACCGGTGATGATGCCGAGCGTGCCTTCGGAACCGATGAAAAGCTGCTTCAGGTCGTAGCCGCTGTTGTTCTTGCGCAGACCAGAGAAGCCGTTCCACAGTTCGCCGTCCGCCAGCACGACTTCGAGACCGAGGATCAGGTCGCGTGCCATGCCATAGCGCAGCACGTTGACGCCGCCGGCATTGGTCGCCGCATTGCCGCCGATCTGGCAGCTGCCTTGCGCGCCGAGCGCGAGCGGGAAGAGGCATTCTTGCGCCTCGCAGGCGTCCTTGATCGTCTGCAGCACGCAGCCGGCATCGGCTTGCAGGGTGAAGTTGCCGGCATCAATCTGCCGGATGGCGTTCAGCCGCTCCAGGCTCAAGACAACCAGGCCGCCGCCTTTGCTGTCGATCGCGCCTGATACCAGCCCGGTGTTGCCGCCTTGCGGAACGATGC
>NZ_RZSA01001191.1:0-1786 GCF_003998075.1 Mesorhizobium sp. M2A.F.Ca.ET.037.01.1.1
GGCCGATGCTGTTGCCTTGCGGCGCGAAGGCCAGCGTCACCTCGGCCGGCAGCTTGGCGATCGCGGCCTGCGTGCCGGTCTGCGAGACGGCGAGCCCGCCGATGACGATCGCCACCCGTGCGCCACGCGCGCCCGACCACGGCCGCGCATAGACGTCGAAGGGCCGCCTGCCATCGGCGGAGCGCATCGGCAGCGGACCGGTCTCGCTGGCCTCGATCAAAGCCCGGTCCGGGATGTGGGCGACCTTGAGGTTCTGGCCGAGCGTCGAGGGATCGCGGATGACGATCGCCGCTTTCGGCGGGCTGTCGCCCTCCTCGGTCTGGACGTGGATGATCTGCGGCCCGCCGCTCTTCATCGGGGTGCTGGCCTGCGGCGTCGCGGCCGCAACCGGAGCCGGTGCGGCAGGCGGCGCGGGTGTGGTGGGGGCCGCGACAACCTTCGGCGTGGAAACCGCCACGTCTTGCGGTTTACGGAACGGCTTGTCGCGCAATGCGATCGCGCCGGAAACGCCGATCACGGCAAGCACGGCCAGCACAGCGGCAAGCGTGCCGCCGCTGATGCCGCGAGAAGCACGCCGCTTGGGCTGGAGCTTCTGTCCAAGCGGGCGTTCGATATCCTTGCCGATTTCTGCCAAGTTAAGTTCCCAACACGCGGTCACGTTAAACGTGAAATCCTGCGCAATTCGGCGCGATACCCCAGACGCGTGGCGCCCCAACCGCGGTCCCCGAATCAAACCGCCGGAACCTCGCGGTCCCGGCAGCATTGCATTGCTTCGCTGAGCCGGCCAGAGCCTTGCCCCGGCCGTGGCGGCCTTATTGGTTCAGCACGGCCTTGTCCGGGTTCGGCGGGAAGGCCGGGTCGGTCTTCTCGCCGCGCAGCAGCTGCTCGGCATAGATCAGCTGCAGATCATCCTTCGGATCCGGCGGCACATAGGCGGCCGAGCCAGAACCGGTCGAGCTCTCGTCGGCGCCCTTGATGTGGCCCTTGAGGTCGGATTCGCCACGGGTCAGGTCGCGGCCCTGCAGATCCGGCGGCAGCGGCTGGTCGACCTTGATGTCGGGCGTGATGCCCTTGCCCTGGATCGACTTGCCCGACGGTGTGTAATAGAGCGCGGTCGTCAGCCTGAGCGCGCCATTCTCGCCGAGCGGGATGATGGTCTGCACCGAGCCTTTGCCGAAGGACTGCGTGCCGACCACCGTGACGCGGCGCAGATCCTGCAGCGCGCCGGCGACGATTTCCGAGGCGCTCGCCGAACCGCCATTGACCAGCACGATCATCGGCTTGCCGTTGATGTCGTCGACCTGCTTCGGCTTGGCGTCGAAGCGGGTGACGTCCTTCGGATCGCGGCCGCGCGTCGAAACGATCTCACCGCGCTTAAGGAAGGCGTCCGAGACGCTCACCGCCTGGTCGAGCAGGCCGCCCGGATTGAGGCGCAGATCGAGCACATAGCCCTTCAGCTTGTCGTTCGGCACCTGCTTCTTGATGTTCTCGATGGCGTTCTCGAGATCGTCATAGGTCTTTTCGGTGAAGGAGGTGATCTTCATGTAGCCGATGTCGTTCTCGACCCGGTACTTCACCGCCTTGACCTTGATGATGTCGCGCACCACCGTCAGCTCGATCGGCTTGTCGGCGCCCTGGCGCAGAATGGTGAGCTTGATCGGCGTGTTGACCGGCCCGCGCATCTTCTCGACCGCGTCATTGAGGGTCAGGCCGCGAACCTCTTCGCCGTCGATCTTGGCGATATAGTCGCCGGCAAGCACGCCCGCCTTGGCGGCCGGCGTGTCGT
>NZ_RZSA01001192.1:0-1782 GCF_003998075.1 Mesorhizobium sp. M2A.F.Ca.ET.037.01.1.1
GAACTCGGTTTCCTGGCCGGAAGGAAAGCGCACGACCTGCGCGTTGAGCTCAAGCTGCTTGAAGGACAGCGAGGCCTTCTCGAGCGGCCCGCCGCTCAGCCAGCCGGCATCGACCGGTCATCGAGCTGCGGCGTCCAGCGGCCGGCAGCGCCCGCGCAGCCGCCGTCAGCGTCCGGAGCGACGCGGTATATGGCGCTGAAGTTGAATGGCAGACGCGAGGCCAGTTGCTTGCCGTTCTTCTTAAACGAGTACGCAAGGCGATAGATGAACCGCACCTCGCCGCAGCTCGTCTCGTTGCCAAGCGCCGCGAAATCGCGCCGGTCGAGCCGGTTGACGACACCGACAACGCGGAAGCGCGCCGCGTTCGTCTTCAGCCAGCGCATGTCGATGATGCGGCCGACATTCCCGTCGGTCACTTCGTAGAGGGTGCGGCCGCCGGCCTTGATCTCGGCGCGCAACGCAGCAACATCTGCCGCGACTGTCTCAACGAGGGCGTGGTAGGCCGGTGCGGAGTCGTAGAGGGTCTTCAGGTCATCCTTTCCGTCAACACCGAAGAGACCGGCGAAACCGTACCCCTTGGTGTCGAGCTCGGCGAGGACGCGCGGGTCGTCGACGATGGTGACCGGATGACCGGCGGCATGCGCAAATGGCGCAGCGAAAGCCCCCAAAAGAAAGGCCGCGATCACGAGCCCCAGCCGTGTCATCGGATAGTGTTCTGCATCAATTCGCGAAGAACCGGCAGCATGGCCAGGGGCAGGTCTTCGGCTATCAAGCCCGGCCCAAAGCGGCTGCCCGCCTCTGCATGGATCCAGACCCCGGCGCAAGCCGCTTCGAAGGCCGGCATGCCTTGGGCAAGGAGGCCGGCGATGATGCCTGCCAGCACGTCGCCCGAACCGGCGGTGGCAAGCCAGGGCGCGCCATTGCCGTTGATCGCGGCGCGGCCGTCCGGCGCAGCGATCACGCTGTCGGCGCCCTTGTAGACGATCACCGCGTTGGCACGCTGCGCGGCTTCGCGCGCCTTGGCGAGCTTCGACAACGCCTTGTTGCCCGCAATGTCCGCGAACAGCCTGCCGAACTCACCCTCATGCGGCGTCATGATCAACGCTGGCGCATCCGGTCTGCCGGCTGCCTCGAACAGCGTCGAGGCTCCATTGCGGAAGGAGGTGATGCCGTCGGCGTCGAGCACGAGGCCCTCGACGCCGCCGTCCTGTCGCTTCCTGGCCAGCACGGCGAGCGTGAAATCGCGCGCCTTGTCGCCGATGCCGAAGCCGGGGCCGAGGACAAAGCTGGACGGCCGGCGATCGCCGATCAGGTCATGCACGTCCTCGATCGCGTCGACCTTGCGCAGCATGATGGAGGTCAGATGCGCCGCGTTGACCTGCATGGCGTTTGCCGGCGAGAGCACGGTGACGGCCCCTGCCCCGCTTCTTGCGGCCGCCAACGCCGACAGCCGCGCCGCGCCGGTAGCCAATGGGCCGCCCGAAAAGACGCTCGTATGGCCGCGCTTGTATTTGTGCGCGTCGACCGCCGGCGTAGGAAAGTTCGCGATCCAAAGCCCGGGCCGGTTCTCGAGGGTCCTTGGCGCGATCTCGTCGATGATCTCGTCGCGAATGCCGATATCGGCCAACACGATCTCGCCGCATCGCTCGCGGCCCGGCAGCAGCAGGTGCCCGGGCTTCTTTCGCGCGAAGGTCACCGTGAGGACCGCGAGAAATGCCGAGCCGAGAACTTCGCCGCTATCGGCGGAAACGCCCGAAGGCAGGTCGATCGCGACAACCGGCA
>NZ_RZSA01001193.1:0-1782 GCF_003998075.1 Mesorhizobium sp. M2A.F.Ca.ET.037.01.1.1
GTCGCATCCATGAAGGAAAAAAGGAAGCAGATGCCGATCGCCTCGACGCCCGCCGCCACCAAGCGCTCGGCAGCATCGATCACTGACTGACGGTCGAGCGGAGTTACCACCCTGCCTTCCGCATCGAGCCTCTCGGCGACCTCCAGGCGCAGGCCGCGGCTGGCAAGAAAAACCGGCGTCTCAGGATGGAGAATGACGCTGTACATATCCTCCCGCAGCTGACGCCCGATCTCAAGGGTGTCACGAAAGCCCTTTGTAACCAGAAGGCCGGTGCGGGCGCCCTTGCGTTCCAGAACAGCGTTGGTGGCGATAGTGGTGCCGTGGATGAAGCGATTTATCGCCTCGGCCGGAACATCCCAGTTCTCCCTGGCGTAATCCACGGCGCCGAGTATCGCCCTGCTCGGATCGGCCTTGCTGGTGGGTATTTTCACGACCCGGATTGCATCACCCGGCCCATAACAGACCACATCTGTAAAGGTGCCGCCCACGTCGACACCGATTGTGACGCCTGACGAGCCGGCATTCTGGGGCATGGACTCTATCACTCCTGAATTCTCCTCTGGATGAAGGGGCGCCATCGGGTTCGGCGCAAAGGCTTGTGGTTGAACATGGCATACCATTGCACTATGCCTTTTGTCCACATTCAATCACAAATCAGCCGACAAATTGCCGGGCTGCATACTTTTGTGTATAGAAATCAACGATTTGATCCAGCACGATCGCGGCAACTTGTACTGTGACAAATCTCTTGCATGTGAGGAGCGGTTGCCGTAACCTGCTGAACGATCAAGAAACTGATGGAGTCAATCCGTGGATCATCCCGACCAGCAAAGCCTCGATCCGATCACCGTCGAGGTTGTCAGGCACAAATTGGATGGCATCGCCAACGAGATGGAGGCGACATTGTTTCGCAGCGCCTTCTCGACGATCGTAAAGGAAGCGCGGGATGCGTCGGCGAGCCTATTTACGGTTGACGGGGAGACGCTGGCGCAGGCGGTTGCAATCCCCATTCACCTGACCACGCTGATTCCGATGGTGAAGGCGGTTCTGGAGAGCTTTCCGCGTGAGGAAATGCGCGATGGCGACGCTTACATACTGAACGACCCCTACACGGCAGGCGGCACGCACCTGCCCGACTTCGCGGTCGTGAGCCCAATCTTCCACAATGGCGAGGTTATCGCCTTGGCCGCCGCGCTGGCGCATCATCAGGATGTCGGCGGAATGACGCCGGGATCGACCTCCACAAACGCAACGGAGATTTTTCAGGAAGGCATCCGCGTCGCACCCATGAAGCTCGTCGACGCGGGAAACTACGATCACAAGCTGATTCGTACGCTTCGCCTGAATGTCCGTCTCCCGGATATCTTTACCGGAGATCTGAATGCCCAGCTGGCGGCGTGCAGAATCGGACAGCGGCGCATCCAGGAACTGGCCGACAAGCTCGGCGCGAAGATGACATTGGCGATCTTCGCTGATCTTCTCGACCGCTCCGAGCGCCTGATGCGCGCCGCGATCTCCGAACTTCCGGATGGAGAGTATCAGTATGTCGACTATCTGGACAATGACGGCATCGATTTGGATACCCCGATCCGCGTCGCGGTAAAGGTTATTGTCAAGGGGGACAGCATAACCTTCGATTTCACTGGGACCAACGACCAGGTTCGTGGCCCCGTAAACTGTATGCCGTCAGGTGCGCTGTGCGGCGCCTGTTTTGCGGTCCGTGCAATCGGCGGATCTCATATTCCGACAAATGGCGGCTGCTTCCGTCCCATACAGATGGTG
>NZ_RZSA01001194.1:0-1780 GCF_003998075.1 Mesorhizobium sp. M2A.F.Ca.ET.037.01.1.1
CCCCACAAGGGGGAGGGTAAAGGAGGCGTCCCATGAACATCCTCGAACGCTATCACGCCATGGAATACGGTCCGGCGCCGGAAGCCCGCAACGAGGCCGATGCCTGGCTCGCCGGTTGCGATTTTTCCAAGGCGCTGTTCATCGACGGCGCCTGGAAAGCGGCGGCCGGCGGCAAGATTTTCGAGACCAGCGAGCCGTCCTCCGGCAAGCTGCTTGCGAAGGTCTCGGATGCCGGCGCGGCCGACATCGATGCCGCGGTTACCGCCGCCGCCAAGGCGCTGCCAAAATGGTCGGCTTCCTCCGGCTACGCCCGCGCAAAAATCCTCTACGCCATCGGCCGCGCCATGCAGCGCCACCAGCGCCTGTTTGCGGTGCTGGAATCGATCGACAACGGCAAACCGATCCGCGAAAGCCGTGACATCGACGTGCCGCTGGCGATCCGCCATTTCATCCATCATGCCGGCTGGGCGCAGACGCTCGAGAAGGATTTTCCCGACCATAAGCCGGTCGGCGTCGTCGGCCAGGTCATTCCGTGGAACTTCCCGCTGCTGATGCTGGCCTGGAAGATCGCGCCGGCTCTGGCCGCCGGCTGCACGGTGGTGCTGAAGCCGGCCGAGTTCACGCCGCTCACCGCGATCCTGTTTGCCGAGATCTGCGAGCGAGCCGGCGTGCCGAGGGGTGTTGTCAACATCGTCCAGGGCGGGCCTGAGGCGGGCGCGGCCATCGTCAATCATCCCGGCGTGCAGAAGATCGCCTTCACCGGCTCATCGGAAGTCGGCAAGATCATCCGCAAGGCGACCGCCGGCTCAGGGAAAAAACTGTCGCTGGAACTCGGCGGCAAATCGGCCTTCATCGTCTTCGAGGATGCCGATCTCGACAGCGCCGTGGAGGGTCTGGTCGACGGCATCTGGTTCAACCAGGGCCAGGTCTGCTGCGCCGGCTCGCGCCTCCTGGTGCAGGAGGGTATCGCCGAGGCCTTCATCGCCAAGGTCAAGGTCAGGATGAGCCGGCTGCGCGTCGGCAGCCCGCTCGACAAGAACGCCGATATCGGCCCGCTTGTCGACCGCACCCAGCTCGACCGCGTCAAGGGCTTGATCGCCGAGGGCGCGAAGCAGGGCGCCGTATGCTGGCAGCCGGACGCCGCTTTGCCGTCCTCCGGCTATTATCACCTGCCGACGCTGGCGACGTCTGTTTCGCCGGCTAATATTCTCGCGCAGGAAGAGGTGTTCGGTCCGGTGCTGGCGACCATGACCTTCCGCAACACCGAGGAAGCGATCGAGCTTGCCAACAACACGCGCTACGGCCTTGCCGCTTCCGTGTGGAGCGAGAACGTTAATCTGGCCCTGCATGTCGCGCCGCAGTTGAAGGCCGGCGTCGTCTGGGTCAACGGCACCAACATGTTCGACGCCGCCTGCGGCTTCGGCGGCTATCGCGAAAGCGGCTTCGGCCGTGAAGGTGGCCGCGAAGGCATGTTCGAATATCTGGCGGCAAAGCTTCCCATTGGCCCGGCCATCAAGCCGTCGGCCCCCGGGTCCGCCCAGCCGGTCGAACAGGCCGACGGCACGGCCATCGACCGCACCGCAAAGCTGTTCATCGGCGGCAAGCAGGTGCGGCCGGACGGCAACTATTCTCTGGCCGTCGCCACCGCCAAGGGCAAGCTTGCCGGCGAAGTCGGTCTCGGCAACCGCAAGGATATCCGCGATGCCGTGGCCGCAGCCCGCGCCTGCAAGGCCTGGCCGGATGCGACCGCTTACAACCGCAGCCAGGTTCTCTATTATTT
>NZ_RZSA01001195.1:0-1780 GCF_003998075.1 Mesorhizobium sp. M2A.F.Ca.ET.037.01.1.1
CGCCGCCCCATTCGATTGTGACGTTTCGGCAACAGTTGCTGAACAAGCCCTGCTGTAGAAGTCAGACTGAGGGAACTGCCCATTTCCCGCCATAAACCCGGAGCACCCGAGATATGTCCCGGGATGCGTGCCAGGTTGGCGCGGCGAGGGGACCGGCCGCGGGGTGTGCGGCAAGGACGAGTATGGACGCCAAGGTAATCTCGAAGGCCAAGCTGCCCAGCCGCTACGTGACCGAAGGTCCGGCGCGGGCGCCGCATCGCTCGTATCTTTATGCCATGGGCCTGTCGGCGGCCGAGATCGCGCAGCCTTTGGTCGGCGTCGCGAGCTGCTGGAATGAAGCTGCGCCCTGCAACATCTCGCTGATGCGCCAGGCGCAGGTGGTCAAGAAGGGTGTGGCGGCCGCCAATGGCACGCCGCGCGAGTTCTGCACCATCACCGTCACCGACGGCATCGCCATGGGTCACCAAGGCATGAAGTCGTCGCTGGTGTCGCGCGAGGTGATCGCCGATTCGGTCGAGCTCACCATGCGCGGCCATTGCTATGACGCCCTTGTCGGGCTTGCCGGCTGCGACAAGTCGCTGCCCGGCATGATGATGGCGATGGTGCGCCTCAACGTGCCCTCGATCTTCATCTATGGCGGCTCGATCCTGCCCGGCAGCTATCGCGGCCGGCAGATCACCGTGCAGGATGTGTTCGAGGCGGTCGGCCAGCATTCGGTGGGCACGATCAGCGATGCCGAACTGCTTGAGATCGAGCAGGTTGCCTGTCCTTCGGCCGGTTCCTGCGGCGCCCAGTTCACCGCCAACACCATGGCCACCGTCGCCGAGGCGATCGGCCTGGCACTGCCCTACTCTTGCGGCGCGCCGGCGCCCTACGAGATGCGCGACCGCTTCAATTTCGCCTCGGGCGAAAAGGTTATGGAACTGATCGCGAAAAACATCCGGCCGCGCGACATCGTCACGCGCAAGGCGCTGGAAAATGCCGCGACCGTGGTGTCGGCCACCGGCGGCTCGACCAACGCGGCGCTGCATTTGCCGGCAATCGCGCATGAGGCCGGCATCAAGTTCGACCTCTTCGACGTGGCCGCGATCTTCGAGAAGACGCCCTATATCGCCGATCTCAAGCCGGGCGGCAAATATGTCGCCAAGGACATGTTCGAGGCCGGCGGCATTCCGCTCTTGATGAAGACGCTGCTCGATCACGGCTATCTGCACGGCGACTGCATGACGGTCACTGGCCGCACTTTGGCCGAAAATATGGAGCACGTTGCCTGGAATGAGAGCCAGGATGTTGTGCGTCCCGCCAATCGGCCGATCACCAAGACAGGCGGCGTTGTGGGCTTGAAGGGCAACCTTGCCCCCGAAGGCGCGATCGTGAAGGTCGCGGGCATGTCGGAACTGAAATTTTCAGGGCCGGCGCGCTGCTTCGATTCTGAGGAGGAGTGCTTCGAAGCTGTCACGCAACGCAACTACCGGGAGGGCGAGGTTCTCGTCATCCGCTATGAGGGGCCGCGCGGCGGTCCGGGCATGCGCGAGATGCTGTCGACGACGGCTGCGCTCTACGGCCAGGGTATGGGCGGCAAGGTGGCGCTGATCACCGACGGACGCTTCTCGGGCGCCACGCGCGGCTTCTGCATCGGCCATGTCGGGCCGGAGGCGGCGGTCGGCGGTCCGATCGGGCTGATCAAGGATGGCGATGTGATCTCGATCGACGCCGTGAACGGCACGATCGAAGTAGCCCTGTCGGACGCCGAGCTGGCGGCCCGGGCAAAGAAATGGAA
>NZ_RZSA01001196.1:0-1768 GCF_003998075.1 Mesorhizobium sp. M2A.F.Ca.ET.037.01.1.1
GCCGAAAGGAACCGGCCATGATCAAAGTCAGGCAGCTCGCCCATGTCTGCATCTTCGCGCACGACCTGGAGGCGACGCGCTCCTTCTATCGCGACGTGCTTGGCATGGACACAAGGTTCAATTTCCTGCGCGACGGCAGGATTTTCGGCTTCTATCTCAACTGCGGCGGCCGCAGCCATGTCGAGGTGTTTGAGAAGACCGAGGCCAGCTACGGCGACCGTAACCAGATCAACCATTTCTGCCTGGAAGTGGAAGATATCGAGGCTGCGATCGCCCATATCCGCTCGAAAGGCGTCGAGGTGACGCCGAAGAAGCTCGCATGCGACGACACTTTTCAGGCCTGGATCACCGATCCCAACGGCGTGAGGATCGAGCTGTTCGAATACACCGCAAAAAGCGCGCAGTTCACCGGCGGCGATCGCGTCGCCGACTGGTGACCCAAGCCTACTTCAGCTCGATCTCTATAAAAGCGTATTCGCCGTCATTGGCGTTGATGACGTCGTGCTCAACGCCCTCGCGGCGGAAATAGGGCGCTCCCTTCTTCATTTCGGCGAAGGATTCGCCGTCGTTGGTCACCAGCCTCACCTTGCCGTCCATCAGCGGCACGACGACATAGTCGTGGCCATGGCGGTGCCAGCCGGTGTTGGCGCCGGGCGCGAAGCGGTACTCGGTGACGATCACCCGCTCATTGTCGACATGGACTGTGGCCTTGGCTGTTCCGGTCATGGCGTTCTCCTTTTCCTGTAGAAGAGGAGATGGCGGGCGCGAACGTCAGGGCCAGGGCGCCATGAGCGATGGCGCCAAAGAAAAGCCCGGCGCGATGGCCGGGCTTGTTCCTTGGATATCCGAATGGCTCAGGCGATGGCGCCGTTGATCCAGTGCGACAGCGCGGTCTTCGGCGCGGCGCCCACCTTCATGTCGGCCACTTCGCCGCCCTTGAAGATCATCAGCGTCGGGATCGAACGCACGCCAAACTGCGCGGCAAGCTCCGGATTCTCATCGATGTTGAGCTTGGCGATCTTCACCTTCGAGCCGAGTTCCTTGGCGATCTCTTCCAGGGACGGGCCGATCATCTTGCACGGGCCGCACCACTCGGCCCAGAAATCCACCACGACCGGCTCCTTGGCATTGAGCACATCGGCCTGGAAATTGCCATTGTCGACCTTGACGGTGGCCATGCTGAAATCCTTTCGAAAACTCGGGTTGCACCAAATGTGGTGGTTGTGGCGGCGATGTTCAAGCAGTTCTTGTGTCACGCTCCCGTGAGTCGGGCAAGGGCATCGGCCATGGCCCTTGCAGGCAGCTCGATCAGCCGCAGTGCCTCGGTAAAGAGCAGCGCCGCCGTCACCTCGCGTCCCGGATAGAGCGGCTCAAGCAGCGCGCGGTAGAGCGCAAGCTGCAGCACATAGGCCGGCGGCACTTCGGCCAGGTCTTTGGGAGCCGGCCGGTTGGTCTTGTAGTCGACGATCGACACCTTTTCCGGGCTGACGGCCAGCCGGTCGATCTTGCCGGAGATGGAACGCAGCCTGCCCTTCACCTCCAGACTGCCCATGATCGCGACTTCCGCGCGGGACGACGGCGAGAACAACGCGCCGAAGCGGTCGTCGGAAAGGATGGAGAGCACCGCGTCCAACGCCCTGTCGCGCTCACCATCTGGCCAATCTGCGCCGGCGCGCGCGAGATAGCGCTCGGCCGCACCGTGCCTTTCCGTCTCGGCGATGCCGGGCAGCATCTGCAGCAATTTGTGCAAGGCAAGGCCGCGCACGAC
>NZ_RZSA01001197.1:0-1768 GCF_003998075.1 Mesorhizobium sp. M2A.F.Ca.ET.037.01.1.1
GCCCTGGAGAAAAAGCTCGGCAAGGCTTATGCCGAGCCGGCCGGCGACGTGCGCGGCTACATCGCGCATGTGAAATCGCAGGCCAGGGCGTAGCGGTCCCTCGGCGTTAAGGTTTCGTTTACCTAAGACCTGTCTACTGGGTTGAGACCTCGCTGCGACCACGGATGTACTGGCGCCATGACGAGGCAAGGGAAAGGTCGGCTCCGTGCCGGCCTTTTGCTTTTCGCGGCCATCGCCGAAATCACGACAGTATGATTGCACCACCGACGGGCGGACCGAAATCCTATTGTCATCCTCGTCATGGATCGTACGATACCGTTATAGGCAGAGCGACGGCGACGAGGACCTGCGATGAACACGGCAAGATTTCTTGTGATGGCGGGCACGCTGTCGGTTGTGCCCTTTCCAGCGGCCGCCACCGCACCGCTCAACGGCATGAACGAGGTCGGCGCCGCCCTGCTCGCCTGCTGGACGCCGCCGGCCAATTCCGACAATTCCTCGGTCACGCTCAGCTTCAGCTTCAAGCGCGACGGCACGCTGATCGGGCCGCCTAAAACAACCGCCATCCATGTCGGCGGCGACGACAATGCGCGCAAGGCCTATGTCGACGCGGCGATAAAGGCGTTGAATGATTGCCTGCCGCTCAGCCTTTCGCCGGCGCTGGCGCAAGGCATTCCCGGCAACGTCTTCACGCTGCAATTCAGCTCACCGAAGAAATAGGCGGGCAGACTCGCCGTTTCAGGTCAGGCCGCGCACGCCTGACGCGGTACGCCTGACCTCAGCGTGTTTTTCCAACTCCGGCATCTCGAAGACGTAGTCGCTCCAGGCCGAGTCCGGGATCTGCCCGGCCAGGTAACAATCCAGCAGAAGGTTCTGTTCCGGGGTAAGGGGCCTCGGCGCCAGTTCATGATCCAACCCAAGCGAATGGATCAGGTTCCTGGTCAGGCCAGAGACGGTGAAGTGAATGGACATCTTCAGTCTCCTGGGTGCAGCGCGGATCACATCAAGCCGGAAAACGTCCACCACCGGTCAAAGGTTTCATCAGCAATCCGTGATCGCGACGGCGGCTCGGTTTCTTACGCCGGCTGGCGTTCGGTGCTGTCCGGCCGGCACTGGGTCCACCGATTGAAGGAACGTTATTCGCAGATGACGCGATAGCGCTTGCCGTCTTCGCCGACATTCCTGCAGGTGAGGGGGCTCTGCTCGCCGGATGTCGGGTCGGGCAGATCCCGGCCGAAGGACGGTTTCGTCGAAGCGGGCCTGGAATGGCGCCGGACGGTCGGGCTCGCCGGCAGGCTTGCCGGCGCGCTCGGCGGCGGCGGAAACACATCCGACACGATCTGCCGCGAGGCGGTCGTTCCCGGCGGCGCCTCGTCCCAGACACGCCTGACATCCATCCGGCTTGGAACGATCACCGTGCCGTCGTCGCTTCGCGTGCAGGCGCCCGCTGCAAGCAGCGCCGGGCACAGGACGAAAGCGGCGATTCGATTGAACATTAGCAACACCTCAGGCGCCTTATAATGTGTCGTTGCCCCAATCGCCAACAGGCGGATTACCGCAACCGGCGCCACGATCCTGGTTCTCTCAACGGCATCGAACGGCAGGTGGTTGCGATCCATTATGGTTAGCGGATCGTTAATGCTTGTCAGGCACATTTCCGCGACGAACCGCGAAGGGGGGTTCGGTTGGGATGGCAACAGCATGGCGGACGTGGACAAGACGAGTGGGACTGGCGGCATGCGCGACCCCCTCGACGCAACGGTTGGGC
>NZ_RZSA01001198.1:0-1767 GCF_003998075.1 Mesorhizobium sp. M2A.F.Ca.ET.037.01.1.1
TCATCAGATTGGCGGTCTCGGAAGTGGCCGAGAAGCGGGCCGGCAGCGAAACGGTGCTTACCAAGCTCAGCGAACTGATGTTCGTTGACGTGTTGCGCCGCTATGTGGAATCGCTGCCGCCGCAGCAGACCGGCTGGCTGGCGGGCCTGCGCGATCCGCAGCTGTCGAAGGCGCTGGCGCTGATCCACGACCGGCCGGCCCACAATTGGACGGTGGAGGCGCTGGCCAAGGAGTCCGCTTTCTCGCGCACGGTGCTTGCGGAGCGCTTCACCAAAATCGTCGGCATGCCACCGATGCATTATCTCGCCAAATGGCGCATGCAGATCGCCTCGGAGCTGCTCAGCACCGGCAACAGCAACGTCGCCAGCATCGCGGCGGAGATAGGCTACGAATCCGAAGCGGCGTTCAGCCGGGCCTTCAAGAAGATGATCGGCGTACCGCCCTCGGCCTGGCGCCTGGGCGTTAGAGTTGCGGCGGGCTCCGGAAGCGACGAGGCTTCCGAAACGGCGAATGAATCAGGGAGCTAGCGATCCGCCACAGCCAGCTTGGCGCCAAGCATGACGAAGGCAGCGGCGAAGCTGCGGCGCATCCAGGTCAACACCTTCGGCCGCGACACGATGTGGCTGCGCACCGAGGCCGCGAAGACGCCATAGACGGCGAAGACGACGAAGGTCATCAGCATGAAGACGCCGGAGAGCTCCAGCATTCTGGGCAGCGCATGCGGCTCGGTGGTGCTGACGAATTGCGGCAGGAAGGCGAAGAAGAAGATCGACAGTTTCGGGTTCAGCACGTTGACCAGGATGCCAGCGGTGATCGTCCTGGCGGTCGAGCGCGGCGCGGCGTCCTCATCGATGCTGAGGCCGCCTTTTTCCTTCAACGTGTTCCAGGCCATGTAGAGCAGGTAGGCGACGCCGAGATATTTCAGCGTCTCGAAGGCGACGGCGCTGGTGTGCAGCACAGCGGCGAGGCCAGTGATGGCGGCCGCCATATGCGGGATGATGCCCAACGTGCAGGCGAATGCGGCTACGACCGAGGCCCGCGCGCCGCGCGAGAGGCCGGCGCTCAGCGTGTAGAGGACGCCTGTGCCGGGCGAGGCCACGATGATCAGCGACGTCAACAGGAATTCGATGCTCATGGATTTCCTCCGCGGCCCTGCCCGGCCGGAAGGTACCGGGAGGTGTGGACTTCGGCAAGCGGGTGGAGACTAGCTCACCGACAACCCATGCGCCGTCCTTGCCATCAGGCAGTCGTCGCCGCCGGGCATGCAGGCGCGGCAGACATCCGGGCGGAGATCATAGATGCCGCAAGCCGTGTGCTTACCCACCTCCCCGGTGAGCGCAGAGCACCGCGCACCCTCGCAGCGCATTCCGGACTGGTCGGCGGCTACCAGTTCGAGCGGGATGCGGTCCAGTTGCTCATCCTCCTCGGTCGAGAAGCGCGGCCAGTCGGCCGAATAGGAGCAGCAGGCTCCGCAGCTCTGGCAGTCGAAGGCGACGCCTTGCGAAAGCGATACGGTGATGGCGGGGTCGAGCGGCAAGGCGATCCTCATGCGTGCCTTGTCTTGGCGCAGGATTGCGGCGTTCGTCCATACTTCCACGCAATTTTTCCCGACAGCATGATTTTTTCGTTTTGCCGGGAACCCTTTCGCCGGCTGCCGGTTTATCCCTGCTGTCAGCAATTCGAGAGCGATCGAGAAAGGTTGACGGCAAAGACGCCTCCCGCGTGTAAAAAGCGCGAGAGGCGTTTTTCATCAGGCCTACATGATCA
>NZ_RZSA01001199.1:0-1765 GCF_003998075.1 Mesorhizobium sp. M2A.F.Ca.ET.037.01.1.1
GTCATAGAGCGCTACGGGCTGAAGAAGGAATCGCGCATCGGCTATTCCATCGGCGTTGCCTATCCGCCGGATTGGGGCGAGCACACGATCAGCCTGCGGCCCGGCGACAAGACGGTGCTGCAGCCCGGCAATGTCGTCCATTCCATCCTGGGCATGTGGATGGACGGCTGGGGCATCGAGGTCAGCGAGACCATCCTGGTGACTGAGACCGGCAACGAGACGCTGACGAAGTTCCCGCGGGATATCCATGTCAAAACCTGACCGGCCGTCCTCGACGAGCGATGCCGCGCCCGACATCGATGCCGGAATTCTCGATCGGATGATCGAGATCCGGCGCCATCTGCACTGCCACCCCGAGCTGTCGAACCGGGAAGCGGGCACGCAGCGCTATTTGCGCGAGATGCTTGCAAAGGAAGGGATCACCGAAATCCGTGATGTGGCCGGCTACGGGCTTGCCGTCGACATCGTCGGCACCGGCCGGCCTTCGAACCGCAAGGTGGCTATCCGCGCCGATATCGACGCCCTGCCGATCGAGGAGGAGTCCGGCGTCGACTTTGCGTCCAAAAATCCGGGCGTGATGCATGCCTGCGGCCATGACGCCCACGCCGCGATGGGCTTTGCGGTCGCCGCGCATCTCAATCGCTCACGCGACAGTTTCGGCGGAACCGTTCGCCTCATCTTCCAGCCGGCCGAGGAAGATGAACCGTCCGGTGGGCGACGGGTGGTCGAGGAGGGGCTTCTCGACGACGTCGATGCCGCGATCTGCGTCCATGTCGATCCGTATACGCCGTCCGGCAAGGTGGCCGTCGGCCCGGGTCCCTACACTCTCGCCTGCGACACGTTCGATGTGCTGGTCACCGGCTCGGCGGCGCATGCGGCAAAGCCCTATGAAGGCATAGACGCGCTGACTGTCGCCTGCTCCATGGTTAGCGAGCTGCAGAAGATCGTTTCGCGTGAGACCGATCCCTATGATCCGCTGGTCATCTCGGTGACCGCCATCAATGGCGGCAATGCCTATAACGTCACTGCGGGCAAGGTCGCGTTCAAAGGCACCATCCGCAGCGGCAACGACGCCACTCGCGAGCGGGCCTGGCGCCGGCTTCGCGAGATGCTTGAACGAACAGCGGCAAGCCACGGCGCCAGCGTAAAGATCGACATCCACCGAGGCGAACCAGGCGTCGTCAACGATGCCGAGATGGCGGCCCTGATCATGGCCGGCGCCAAAGCCAGCATTGGCGCGGATAATGCTCTCAACATGCCTGGATGGAGCATTGCCGACGACTTCGCTTACTACAGCGAGAAACGCCCGTCGGTCTATTTCCGGCTCGGCATCCGCAACGAGGGGGTAGGGTCAGTCTACCCACTCCACCATTCCAGGTTCCGCATCGACGAGACGGCGTTGAAGAACGGCGTCCTTACTCTGGTTTCGGCGGCAACGATGTACCTGGCTGGACAGGAGAATTACGGCGCTTAGCCGATCCGCAGGCGCCTTTGTCGGATAAGCCGGTCAAAGGTATTGCGCGACCTTCTTGCCGACAGTGAGGAAGCGTAGCGGGTCGACCGCCTCGCCATCGTGGCGCACCTCGTAATGGAGGTGCGGGCCGGTCGAGCGCCCGCTGCTGCCGGTCTTGCCGATGATGTCGCCGGCGGCGAGCTTCTGGCCGACAGTGACGTCGATCTCGCTCAGATGTCCGTAGCGTGTGGCGAAGCCGTTGCCGTGGTCGACCTCGACCATGCGGCCGTAGCCGCCGGCCCAGCCGGCCCT
>NZ_RZSA01000119.1:0-10284 GCF_003998075.1 Mesorhizobium sp. M2A.F.Ca.ET.037.01.1.1
GGCAACGGGTTCATGAGCGGACTCGACGCCGAGACCGAAGCGGTGGTGTGCGTGCCGGCGACGTTGCTCCAGCGCGCAGCCGAGATCCTGTCGCGCACGCCGGTGCGGGCCGGCGGAGAGGATTGCCATCCCAAGGAGAGCGGCGCCTTCACCGGCGAGATTTCCGCCGAGATGCTGAAGGACGCCGGCGCGAGCCATGTCATCGTCGGCCATTCCGAGCGCCGCGAACTGTTCGGCGACAACGATGCGACGGTCCATGCCAAGGCTTCGGCTGCCTGGCGGGCAGGGCTGGTGGCCATCATCTGCATCGGCGAGACGCGCGCCGAACGCGAGGCGGGCGCCACGCTCGATGTCCTGTCGCGCCAACTCGAAGGATCGGTTCCGACCAGCGCCACCGCGGCGAACACCATCATTGCCTACGAGCCGGTGTGGGCGATCGGCACCGGCCTGACCCCGACGGCGGCCGACGTCGCCGAGGCGCATGCGCATATCCGCGGCAAGCTGACCGGTTTGCTCGGCGATGCCGCGGCCAGGATGCGCATTCTCTATGGCGGCTCGGTCAAGCCGTCCAACGCGGTGGAACTGCTCGGCGTCGAGAATGTCGACGGCGCGCTGGTCGGCGGCGCCAGCCTGAAGGCGGCCGACTTCCTGGCGATCGCGGAAGCCTACATGAACATCTCTTAGAGAACGTCACCTCGGCTTCAGCGGCATAAATCGTTGTATCGGCCGCATTGCTTCCCATATTCCCGGCCACGGGCTTGGAAATGCCGTCAAAGCATTGTAAGGAGCCGCCTCCAAAACACCGGTCGTATGCGCGGCAGCGCTTGGCCTCGCCAGGATAAATTATGGAAACCGTACTGATCGTCATCCACCTCATGGTCGTGCTCGCCCTTGTCGGCGTGGTGCTGCTGCAGCGCTCCGAAGGCGGCGGCCTGGGCATCGGCGGCGGCTCCGGTTTCATGACCGCGCGAGGCGCTGCCAATGCGCTGACCCGCGCAACCGCGATCCTGGCGGCTGCGTTCTTCGTGACCTCGCTGGCGCTGTCGATCCTTGCCCGCTACGGCGAAAAGCCGATCGACATTCTCGACCGTCCGGCGACGTCGAGCCAGGGCAGCGGCGTGCTCAACCAGCTGCCGGGTTCCAATGGGCCGGTGGGCACCTCCAAGCCCGCGGCTCCGGCCAGCGGCACGACTCCCGCGGCTCCGTCAGGCGGTACGACGACCACGACGCCTCTTGCCAACGGCACCATGGCGCCGGCTCCGGGGACAACGCCTGCTCCGGCTGCGCCAGCGCCGGCAGCCAACGGCGTCACCTTGCCGGTCACGCCGCAGGTTCCGAACCAGTAGCCAGCCAAGGACCGGGCCGCGATCTGTTGTTCTTTGAACACAGTCGCGGCAAATGCGCGTCCGATCACAAAGATTCAACCGGGCGTGGCGCCTGCCTCAGCTTGAGGCGATGACGGCTAATCGATTATAGATTGCCCGCGGCACTTTATCGGCGTCCTTGGGGGGCGCCGGGCGATGCCGTGGGCAACTTGCTTTTGACAATCGGATCTTCGCCATGCAGCTTCGCAGCTTCATCCTCCTGGGAGTCTGTGCCGTCCTCGGCATGGGTTCCGCGGCCTTTGCCGGACCGGCAAACCTGGCCACTTCCCCGTCGGTAGAGACGACCGACGCAATTCCAGTCGTCGCCGCCAAAAGCGACGCATCGCAGCTGAGGCTTCTCAAGAAGAAGAAAAACCCGACTTCGGACGACCTTGCGCAGATCAGCAAGCTCGAGGCCAAGATCGTGGCCGACAAGGAAGCCGCCAAGCAAAAGGCGCTCGAGGCTCGCAAGTTGGCGATGCGCGAGGCGGCAAAGGCCAAGGCAGACGCGGCGCGCCAGGAATGGCTCGCCAAGAAGGGCGGCGGGGCGGCCGCATCTGAAGTCGCCGACGCCAAACCGGCCAAGAAGATCACCAACATCCTTGCGCCGCTGGAGCCGATAGCGCCGCTCGTTCCGGTCAAGGCCGAGGAGCCGATCCCGGCGGAAGCCATGAACATCACCGCCACCGGCAACAACGGTGAATTGCGCAGTGAGCAGCCCGGCCAGAAGCAGACGAGCAGCGGTGGGCTGTTCGCAGGCCTGTTCGGCGGCGCCTCGGTGTCCTCGATCAGCTATCTGCCGGAGACACGCGCGCTCGATTCGGCGTTGGCCAAGAAGGACGCCAAGCGGCCCTTCAAGGTTAAGCCGGAATTCGTGCCGCAGGACGTCACGTTCACCGGCTATGAGCCGGGCACCATCGTCATCGACACCAGCGCTCGCCGCCTCTACCTCGTCGAGTCGTTTTCCACTGCGCGCCGCTATGCCATCGCTGTCGGCCGCGAAGGCCTGCAGTTCAAGGGCACCGTCGCGGTCGGCGACAAGCAGGAATGGCCGCGCTGGATCCCGACGCTCGACATGCAGAAGCGCGAGCCGAAGCATTACGGCCAGTACAAGGACGGCATGCCCGGCGGCGGCGAGAACCCGCTCGGCGCGCGCGCCATCTACCTCTATGACGGCAAGAAGGACACGCATCTGCGCATCCACGGCACGATCGCGCCGAACTCGATCGGAACCAGCGCCTCCAACGGCTGCTTCCGCATGATCAACGAGCACGTCATGGATCTCTACAGCCGCGTCAAGATCGGCACGAAGGTCGTTATTATCTAACGATTTCCATCATACTGCCGAAAGGGCCGGCACCGCCGGCCCTTTCGTTTTGACTGAATCCAAGGCTGTTCCTTATGGAGCATGATCTTTCCCGAAAACCGGTTTCCACTTTTCGGGATCATGCTCTAGAGGCACCCGCGCCATTTTGGAAAAAGCCTTCGCGGCGGTTTTTTCTCTGGCGGAATCAATCAGGCCGCGTTAAGCGATGACTCCCATGGCGCGATATGTATTCATCACAGGCGGCGTGGTTTCCTCACTCGGAAAAGGCATCGCCGCAGCAGCTCTTGGGGCTCTCCTGCAGGCGCGAGGCTATCGCGCGCGGATCAAAAAGCTCGATCCTTACCTCAATGTCGATCCCGGAACGATGTCGCCATATCAGCATGGCGAAGTGTTCGTGACCGATGACGGCGCCGAGACCGACCTCGATCTCGGCCATTACGAGCGCTTCACCGGGCGTTCCGCGAACCAGCAGGACAACATCACCACCGGCCGCATCTACAAGAACATCATCGAGCGCGAGCGGCGCGGCGATTATCTCGGCGCCACCGTGCAGGTGATCCCGCACGTCACCGACGAGATCAAGCATTTCGTGCTGGACGGCAATGACGACTACGATTTCGTGCTGTGCGAGATCGGCGGCACGGTCGGCGATATCGAGGCGATGCCTTTCCTGGAGGCGATCCGCCAGCTCGGCAACGACCTGCCGCGCAACAACGCGGTCTATGTGCATCTGACGCTGATGCCCTATATCCCGACCGCCGGCGAACTGAAGACCAAGCCGACGCAGCATTCGGTCAAGGAACTGCGCGGCATCGGCATTGCGCCCGACATCCTTCTGGTGCGAGCCGACCGGCCGATCCCGAAGGAGGAGCGGCGCAAGCTGTCGCTGTTCTGCAACGTGCGCGAAAGCGCCGTCATCCAGGCGCTGGACGTGCCGCATATCTACGACGTGCCGATGGCCTATCACCAGGAGGGGCTCGATTCGGAAGTGCTCGCCGCCTTCGGCATCGACCCGGCGCCGAAACCGCGCATGGAGCCCTGGCAGGCGCTGTCCAAGCGCATCCACAATCCGGAAGGCGAGGTAACCATCGCCGTTGTCGGCAAGTACACCGGCCTCAAGGACGCCTATAAATCGCTGATCGAGGCGCTCTCGCATGGCGGGCTCGCCAACCGGGTCAAGGTCAAGCTCGACTGGATCGAGAGCGAGATCTTCGAGAAGGAGGATCCCGCTCCCTGGCTGGAAAAGGTGCATGGCATCCTCGTTCCCGGCGGCTTTGGCGAGCGCGGCTCGGAGGGCAAGATCCTGGCGGCGAAGTTCGCGCGTGAGCGCAAAGTGCCTTACTTCGGCATCTGCTTCGGCATGCAGATGGCCTGCATCGAGGCGGCACGCTCGCTGGCTGGTGTCGATCACGCCTCGTCGACCGAGTTCGGCCCGACGGATGAGCCAGTCGTCGGCCTGATGACCGAATGGCTGAAAGGCAACATGCTTGAGAAGCGCCGGGCTACCGGCGATCTCGGCGGCACGATGCGGCTCGGCGCCTACCAGGCCGAACTCGCCAAGGGCTCGAAAATTGCGGACATTTACGGCGACACGCAGATTTCCGAGCGCCACCGGCACCGCTACGAGGTCAACATCGACTACAAGCAACGGCTGGAAGAGTGCGGCCTGGTCTTCGCCGGCATGTCGCCCGACGGCGTGCTGCCGGAGACGGTCGAATATCCGGACCATCCCTGGTTCATCGGCGTGCAGTACCACCCCGAGCTGAAGAGCCGGCCGCTCGAGCCGCATCCGCTGTTCGCGAGCTTCATCTCGGCGGCAGTGGACCAGTCGCGCCTGGTTTGAACCATCGGCTGGCGAACCAGCTATGCAAACCTATGTCGCGCTGCTCTACAGCATAGGCCTCGGCGAAGGCCGGCGCCTTGTTATGTCGGACTTCAAGGCGATGGCCGAAGGTCTCGGCTTCAACAATGTCCGCACGCTGGTATCGACCGGCAACCTGGTCTTCGAGGCGCGAGCTGGCGAAATTTCGAAACTTGAGCGTCCGCTGGAAAAGGCCTTCGAGAAAACTTTCGGCCGCCATGTCGATATTATCGTGCGCTGCGCAGAGGATTGGTTGAAGCTCGCGGCGTCTAATCCGTTCCCTGCCGAATCGGCGGAAGCCGGCGACCAGATCGCGATTCGGGTGATGCGCCAACCTGTCGCCGACGAAGCGCTATCGGGACTTCAGGCCCGCGCGGCCGACGATGAGAAGGTGCTTTTGGTCAATGGCGATATCTGGCTCGTCTTCTCGCGCGAGCGGCCGAACTCGCGGCTGCTTGCAGCCGCCAATCACAAGCGCTTCGGCGTCGGCACGTCGCGAAACTGGAATACGGTGCGCAGGCTGGCTGAGATGGTTAGGGGAATAGGGGAATAATTGTCTCCCTATTCCCTTACTGACCTACTCCCTTACTCCCCCATTCTTATGCCTTCGCCATCTTCGCCCCGGCGCCGAGCGCCATAGTGCGCAGGACGTAGTAGACGGCGCCGGCGATGGCCACACCGAAGAACCAGCCATAGACGCCCCACCAGGAGGGCAGCAGGTTGGTGAAATTGGGCAGGATCGAGGAGAAGATCGCGCCGATGCCGGCGGCGATGAAGGCGTTGACGTGCCAGCCGCCCTGGAAGCGGAATTCGCCGTCCTCGCGATAGAGCGCTTGAACATCGACCTCGCTTTTGCGGATCAGATAGTAGTCGACCATCATCACCCCGAAGATCGGTCCCATCGTCGCTCCGATGATGCCGACGAAATGCGCGGCGCTGCCTTCCCAGGGCGCGAAGGGATAGAGCACCAGCGCAATCAACGCCGCGATGTAGCCGCCTTTCTTGAAGTCGATCTGACGCGGGAAGACATTGGAGAAGTCAAAGGCCGGCGAAACGAAATTCGCCACCACGTTGATGCCCAGCGTCGCCACCGCGAAGGTGAGTGCTGCAAGGGCCGCCAGGAACCAGCTGTCGAACTTGGCCGAGATCTGGTCGGGGTGCAGCAGCACTTCATGGTAGACGTCGTAAGCGGCGATCGTGGTGACGCCGGCGACCAGCGAGAACAGGATGAGGTTGACCGGCAGGCCCCAGATATTGCCCTTGCGAAGGGCCGCATTGTCCGGCGCGTAACGGGCGAAGTCGCAGAAATTCAGATAGAGCGCCGAGAAATAAGTCACCCAGATCGCCGCGGCACCGAAGAGCGCGGTCCACGATCCCGGGTCGCCTGGAATGCCGGCGTCGGCGGTTTTCTCGCGCAGCACGTCCATCGGGATGTCGCTGGTAAACGCGAAAGTTCCGGACTTCACGCACAGATAAATGGCCAGAAGCAGCATCATCACCCACACGGCGGGACCGGCCCAGTCCTGGAAGCGGCGCACCGTCTCCATGCCTTTCTGGATGATCAACAGCTGCAGCGCCCAGATGATGACGAAGCAGATCACCTCCAGGGTCGAATGCCCCAGAAGATGCGAGCTCTTGTTGAACTCGTCGAACCATTGGAGACGCGTCAGCAGCGCCACGATGGCGCCCGACGCCGCGGCCGTCTGAGCGCCGTACCAGAAGCAGGCGACGATGGCGCGCACCAGCGCCGGAATGTTGGCGCCCCAGATGCCGAAGGAGGCACGGGCTAGCACGGGGTAGGGCACGCCGGTCTTCACGCCGGCATAGCCGACCATGTTCATCAGCGCGTAAATGATCAGCGAGCCGATGCCGATGGCGATGATGAAATTGACGAAGCCGCCGCAGAACAGAAACAGGCTGGCCGCCAGATAGTAGCCCCAGAGGCTATGGACGTCAGAAGTCCAGACATTGAAGATCGAAAACGGTCCCCAGTTCCTGACCGTTGCCGGAGCCAGATCCTCGTTATAGAGGTCAGGCGATGCGCCTTGAATTGTCATTGTCGTTGTTCCCCTTCTTGCAAAACGCGCCCTCACGCGTTTAACCGCGGAGGTTAAGCCTGACGCTGGGGAACCGGCAAGTAATCCATTTGCCGGCTTTCGCCTTAAAGACATTCAATGAGAATCGCCGTTATCTGCCGCCTCGAAGCCTGCATCGGTCGAGTCGCCATGAGCGCTTTCTTGATCGCACAGGTGTCGGCCGGCGGGTTCCGAAGTTTTTCCATCGGCAACCAAATTTGTTTGGAACCAATCCGCCGGACGTGCGTTTATGCGGGTTCGACTGCGTTGCGGTCGGCCGGGAGGATAATCATGGATCGCTTGCATTTCTTTACCCCAGTGCGAATTGCGCGTGGGCAGGGATACCCTGTGGAGGAAGTCGATAGCGTCTCCGAGGCGATGGTGTTCCTGCGGAAATGGCCAACGGGAAGACGCGGCCCGGTTTATCAATGCGCCCTGAATTGCTGTACGGCGGCTATGTCGGGCAAGATGTCGGCTGAGGAAGCGCGGAAAGCCTTTGTCGGCTTCGCCCGCATCACTCGGCTGCTCGACGACGACATGGCGCTGCCACTGGGTGGCGCGTCGATGGACAATGTCTACGCGCTGCGGCGCTAGGCTCGAAAAATCCTTTAAATCAATGTTCTGCGCCGGCAACGACGCAGCACGTTGGGTTTTTGTGGTTCCCAGGTTCCGCACCAGGACGGCTTTGGGAGCCGATGTTTTGACCCGTCAAAAGCGCAGTTTCGCTCTCTGCCAATTTCTAGAAGTCGACGCTTCGAAGCAACAAAGCGTTGAAAATACTTATACGATTTCGGCGTGAAGTATCTTTAAACCTGTTGGCGCTATCCCTACGTCCTCGTTGTTATGTCTATCAGGGCAACATCGATGTAACATTCTCTTACGCCACGCCTTTCTCACGGGGGACTCGGGAGGCGCGGTCACTTTTCCAAACAATGAGCAGCCCGACCGTTCGACGCGCCTTTGGTGCGTCGAGCGTCTCGGCGCGAAATCTCCCCGCTTTGTCAATCAACACCAGCCGGGTGGCGGCCGGGTGAACGAACCCGCGCGCCCTTAGGAGACTAGACATGGAAGCCCTAGAATATCTCGGCCCGATGAAATGGACGGCGATCGAGATCGCCGTGCCGGCTATCGTGCTGGCGATCCTGTTCTGGCGGAGCGGCATGGTCCGCTACATCCCGAACGACCGGCTCGGCATCCTGGAAAAACTATGGAGCTTTCGCGGCTCCGTCAGTGATGGCTTCATAGCGCTCAACCGTGAGGCTGGCTACCAGCCGGAAGTCGTGCGCGGCGGCCTGCATTTCTTCATGCCCTTCCAATACTCGATGCACCGCGCCGATCTCGTCACCATCCCGCAGGGCCAGATCGGCTATGTCTTTGCGCGTGACGGCAAGCCGCTGCCGCCGACGCAGACACTTGCTTCCAACACAGATGCCGACGATTTCCAGGATGTGCGCGGGTTTCTCGAAAAAGGCGGACAGAAAGGACCGCAGCGCAAGATCTTGCGTGAAGGCACCTATGCCATCAATCTCGCGCAATTCATCGTGCTCACTGCCCAGTCGATCTATGCCGTCAATCTGAGCTCGTCGGAACAAAACCTTTTTGCCAACATGTCCAGCATGATCTCGGAGCGGGGCGGCTTTGAGCCGGTCGTCATCCACAATGCCGAGGACATGATCGGTATCGTCACCATCCATGACGGTCCGGCCCTGCCGGACGGCGAGATCATCGCGCCGACCGTGGCCAACGATCCGAACGACCCGAACTTCCACAACAATTTCCAGGACCCGGAGAAGTTTCTCAATGCCGGTGGCTACCGTGGCCGGCAGCTGCAGGTGCTGGCCGACGGCAGCTACTTCCTCAATCGCATTTTCGCGACCGTCGAACTGGTCGAGAAGACGATCATCGACGTCGGCACGGTGGGTGTCGTCGTCTCCTATAACGGCCGCCACGGCGCGGACATATCCGGGCAGGCGTACCGTCACGGCGAGCTGGTCGAAATCGGCGCGCGCGGTGTCTGGTCGACGCCGCTGCTGCCGGGCAAGTATGCGTTCAACACCTTTGCCGGCACTATCATCACCGTGCCGACCACCAACTTCGTGCTCAAATGGACGAAGGAGCAGTTCGGCGATCACAGGCTGGACGAGAACCTGTCCGAAGTATCGTTGATCACCAAGGATGCGTTCGAGCCTGTGCTGCCGCTCTCCGTCGTCGTGCACATCGACTATATGAAGGCGCCGCTGGTGGTACAGCGTTTCGGTGACATCAAGCGGCTGGTCGAACAGACGCTCGATCCGATGGTTTCCGCCTATTTCAAGAACATCGCCCAGACAAAGACGCTGATCCAGCTCTTGCAGGAGCGCAGCGACATCCAGCGCAAGTCAGGCGAGGAGATGCGCGAAAAATTCAATTCCTACAGCCTCGAACTGCAGGAAGTGCTGATTGGCACGCCGCGTGCCGCCGATGGCCAGAACAGCATAGAGCAGATCCTGATCCAGCTGCGCGAGCGCCAGATTGCGGTCGAAAAGGTCGAGACCTACAAATTGCAGGAGAGGGCGGCCACTCAGGAACGTACCTTACGTGAGAAAGAAGCGCTGGCCGAACAGCAAGCCAAGATCACGACCTCGGCACTTACCATCGAGATCAGCGAGAACGAGGGCAAGGCGCAACTCGCCCGCACCCGTCAGGAGGCGGAAACCATCCAGGTCACCGCCAAGGCGGAGGCGGAGAAGGTGCGCCTCGCCGGCCAGGGCGAGGCCGATATGATCAAGGCTGTCGCGCTTGCCGATGCCGAGCGCATCAAGGCGACCGGTTTCGCGGAGGCCGAGAAGGTGCGCGCGCTCGGCCTGGCGGAGGCCGAGGCCACCGAGAAGAAGGTCGCGGCTTTCGGCGGACCGGACTATCAGCTCAACTCGCAGGTTCTCATGCGCTTCGCCGAGGCGATCGAGAATGGCAGGCTGCCGCTCGTGCCGCAGATCCAGATCGGCGCCAATGGCGGCGAGAAGGGGGCCGCCAACGGCCTCGTCGAGATGATGCTTTCGATGCTCGTCGCAGACCGGGTTGGACGACAAAACCTGCCGGGTGCGGTCCCGGAACCCGTTGAGGAGGAATGATTGAGGATGGGCCGGTCGCACCGGCCCATCTCGCGTGGCGCGTTGATGGGCAATGTCTACGCCTTGAGGCGCGGCGCCAGGCTGAGCCACGATGCTGGTCGAGGGCCCCGCGCCGATGTCGGCGCGGCAGGCCTCTTTCTCGACAAGGTCCGACTAAGTCAGTTCCGTGCCAATAGTTTTTTGGGCGCAAGCCAGAATGGCGGCAGGCAAAGCGGAATAGCCGACAGCAGAAGCATCTCGTCCTTGACCTCGACGCCGAGCTCGTCGGCGACGAAGCGTCGGCGCGCGGCGAAGCGGGCCGCGAGCGCCGGATAGCGCTCGGCGATCGTCGCGCGCAGGCCCGCGTCTGCGAAGGTCACGGCGTCCTCGCAGTTGAGCGTCACGCCGTCGGGCATCGGCACGGGAATGATGTCGACCTGGAACGGCATGCCGGAGGCCAGGCGCTCCGTCGAGCCCGGACGTATCGGCGAATGCATCCACTCGTCGAGGCCGACAAGATGGCCGGGATTGAGGGCCGGCCGCAGCCTGCCACGGGCCAGGGTCGAGA
>NZ_RZSA01000011.1:0-21136 GCF_003998075.1 Mesorhizobium sp. M2A.F.Ca.ET.037.01.1.1
ATGATGGAGGCGGGCGAATAGAAGGCGATTGCGATGCTTGATCTTTCCCGTGAGCGTCGACGGATGGTCGATGTGCATCTTGGCCGGCGCGGCATCCATGATCGGGAAATCCTGGCGGCGATGCGGGAGGTTCCGCGCGAAGTCTTCGTGGGCCCAGGGTATGAGGAATTCGCCTATGAGGACGGACCGCTGCCGATCGCGGAAGGGCAGACGATATCGCAGCCTTACATCGTTGCCTTCATGCTGGAGATGGCGGAAATCGGCCCAGGCGACCAGGTGCTCGAGGTCGGCACGGGATCAGGCTACGCCGCCGCCGTCATGAGCCGCGTCGTCGACCATGTCTACACGATCGAACGCCACGCGCCACTGGCCGAGGACGCACGGCGACGCTTTCAAAGACTAGGCTACGGCAACATCGAAGTGCGGATCGGCGACGGCACCAAAGGCTGGCCCGAAGCAGCACCCTTCGACGCCATCGTGGTGGCGGCGAGCGGACCGGGCGCACCGCTGGCCTTGCAGCAGCAGCTCGACGTCGGCGGCAGGCTGGTCATTCCGGTGGGCGACGATCCCGACGAGCAGCGGCTGCTCAAGGTGACCCGCACGGGCGCATCGACCTATAGCGAGGAGGATTTCGGCGGCGTGCGCTTCGCCCCGTTGATCGGCGAACAGGGCTGGCGGGAGGAAAGCCGCCCGGCGACTGTCCCCACGACGCCACTGGCGCGCAAACGCAGCCTGCCGGAAATGATCGCCGCGGTCGCCGAGCCGCTTTCCGACTTCGACGACCCTGCGTTTGCCGAACCGTTCGACCGTTTCGCGGACCGGCGGATCGTCCTGCTCGGCGAATCCAGCCATGGCACGTCCGAATTCTACCGGGCGCGCGCGGCGATCACCAAAAGGCTGATCGAGAGGCACGGCTTCGCAATCGTCGCGGTCGAGGCCGACTGGCCCGATGCAGCGGCCATCGACCGCTATGTCCGCGGTCGAGGCGCCTCGCCCGGCGCCAATCGGCCGTTCCAGCGCTTTCCAAGCTGGATGTGGCGCAACACCGATGTCGCGGCATTCGTGGAATGGCTGCGCAAGCACAATGACAAGGTCAAGGCGCTGCAGCCGCAAGCAGGTCTCTACGGCCTCGACATCTACAACATGCGCGGTTCGATCGCCGCCGTCCTGGAGTATCTCGACCGCGTCGACCCGGAAGCGGCAAGGGTTGCGCGGGAACGCTATGGCTGCCTTACGCCGTGGCAGACCGAGCCGTCGACCTACGGCCGCGCCGCGCTGACCAAGGGCTACCGCGAATGCGAGGAAGCGGTCCTCGAGCAGTGCCGCGACATGCTGGCGAGGCAACTCGATCATGCCGGCCGGGGCGGCGAGGAACTGTTCGACGCCGCGCAGAATGCCCGGCTCGTCGCTTCGGCGGAGCAGTATTACCGCGTCATGTATTATGGCGGACCGCACTCCTGGAATCTGCGCGACACGCATATGTTCGAGACGCTGGGCCATGTGCTGGATGCGCATGGCCCGAACGCGAAGGCCGTCGTGTGGGCGCACAATTCCCACATCGGCGATGCCCGCTACACCGAAATGGGAATCTCGCGCGAGGAAGTGAATATCGGCCAGCTCTGCCGGCAGCGCTTCGGCGATGCCGCGGCTCTCATCGGTTTCGGCACGCACACCGGCACTGTCGCGGCGGCGAACGACTGGGACGGCGAGATGGAAATCAAGTCGGTGCGGCCATCGCGCGAGGACAGCTACGAGCGGCTCTGCCACGAAGCCGGCATCGACCGGTTCCTGCTTGACCTGACACGCGCCCCGAAGCTGCGCGACCGGCTGACCGAACGCCGCCTGGAACGGTTCATCGGCGTGATCTACCGGCCGGAAACCGAACTGCACAGCCACTATGCCGACGCTTCTCTGGCGCGGCAATTCGATGCCTTTGTCTGGTTCGACGAGACCAGCGCGGTTACGCCGCTCGGACCCGAACACGCCGCTGAAGGCATGCCAGAAACCTATCCGTTCGGCGTCTGACGCCGGAACATTCCGCGCCGCTTCCGGTTCGAAAGACATAACGAGGAACGACCATGAGCGGAAACCAGCACCCGAAATCGAAAAAACCGAGCGATGCCGATCTGGGCAATGATCCCGGCATTGGAACCTCCAAGGGCACCATCAAGGAAGGCGACGAGCTGGAGCACGGCGAGAACACTGTCGAAGGTGATGTCGAGAATGACACCACCGACGCGGGTGGCATCAACCCGCGCCAGAAGGTTCGCACGAACAAATAAATCCAGAAACAACACCGATCAACATAGTATAATCGTTAAATTTGTCCGGCGTACATCAACATTGATCAACAAAATCTGCACCCGATCAGCGACCTTTGGAACATCCGGGCGCATTTCTTGTTGATTCTAATCGCAATCAGGCGATCAACAGGAGATTATTACCATGATCAAACTTCTTTCCGCATCGGTACTTGCAATTGTCCTGGCGACTTCCGCGATGGCCCAAACCAGCGGCTCGGGCACCGGGGACGGCACCAACGGCACCGGCCCAACCACAGGCACCACTGGCACCGGCGCCGCAACAGGCACGGGCAGTAGCAACGGCACGATCGATCCAAACGCCACCAACAGCACGAACAGCACCAAGTCCAACGGCGCAAACGACCGCTGCAAGGACGCGGCCGGCAACGACACGGACAACAATACCGCTACCGGCAACACCACATCCAATATCCAGAACTGCAACAAGTAAGCCTGGAGCCCATTCACGCCGAAGGGCCCGCCTTTCTCAGAAGCGGGCCCATCTTCTTGGGCGATCGCGTGCTAGAGCACTTCCCACTACATGCCGCGGTCGGGGACATAGAGGCAGAAGGAGTGCTGCGACTTCATATCGCCACCCGGCTTGCATTCGTGAAAGTTTTCGTCGCGCGATCGCTTTATGCGGTGGTCGCTGTAGGGAATCAGCTCGCCGGTCGAGAGCTGATAGCCGTATTTCGTCTCTTTCACATCCGAAGGCGGTGCCTGGTAGCAATCCACCCCAGCGCAGCAGGAAGGGTCATACTGCCAGCCCTCCGGCGCCTGGTGGCCCGATGCCGGGACGCAAAGGAGGCTCGCTAGGACGCTTGCCGTCAGAGGAAGCCATGCCCGCCGGCGGAGTGGACGTAGCCCAACCGCCGCTGCCCGTGCCTGCAGATGTTCGCTTGACGCTGTTGTGTTCATAGCCGATCCGCCGTGGTTGCGGCGGCTCCGGACGGTTCCAGAGCCTCACGATCCGCCGCCGGATCGTCGGCGGCGGCTTTCCCCGAACTTAGAAGTCATAGCTATGTTCCACGACGTCTGCGGCGCCATCATTCCTTCATATAGGCGCCGGGCTGACGGCCGCTCCGGGGCGCTTTCGCGTCCTTGGAATGCTCCGCGACCGCAGGGCCGGCGCCTGAGCTTTTTTCGGTCGCCGGGCTCGGCGTCGGTTGCCGCGGCGGATTGCGGCCTTCCGATTGGTGGGTCTTGTCCTCGACCTCGCCCTGTTTGCGGCTAAGGCCTGGATCGACGTGAGGTCTTTCGTTGCTGGCGGCGTCCTGGGAAAATTCGTCGCTCGGATCCGGATCGGTATTCGCCGGATATTTCCTGGCGCCCGTCTCGCGATGGTTCTGGATGTTGTTCATGACTGATCTCCGGTTGATGGAAGAAAACACCGGCGCGAGGACGGAGTTCCCGCCTCCCGGGCAGCCGAAACAAAGTCCTCGGTGGAACAAACCTCCCCCCACCGGATTAGGCGCCGGCAGGGGAGCTCAGCCGCGAGAGGAGTCCGGCATGAACAGGGAAGAACGGATCAGGCAGCGCGCCCACGAGATATGGGAACGCGAAGGCCGCCCCGAGGGGCGCCAGCAGGAACATTGGGATCAAGCCGTTCAGGAGATCGAGTCAGAAGGTTCGGAGGCCGAGCGCGGTCCGGTGGCGCCCGATCCTGCTGTTGGGGTCGGCTCGGACCTGGCCGCCAACAGGCCAGGCGGCTGAGGTCGCGGATGCGCCGTATCATATTCGCAGTTGGCCTTGTGGTGATCGTTCTGGTCGCCCTCTGGCTGTGGGCTGGCCAGAATGGCGGGCGTCCGGCTGGCGGTGCCCAGCAGCCCTCGCCTCATGCTATCGACCAGAATGGCTGAGACGATGAGGCGCTTCATCGCGCGGCGGTGTCGCCGGCCTTGTGCCGCTTTGCCTTGGCTGGAACGAGCCGGCCCGAGTTGGCGCGCAGTCCTCTGAAGAACTCCTCCACATAGGGCAGCAGTTCGAACAGCACGATAATGACCATCACGGCGGCAATATATGTCACCGGCAGTTGCTGATGTTTCCAGGTCAGATCGAAGCGAGCTTCTTCCGTTCCGGCGCCAAATAGCGCCAGGAATTGCCCCCAATGCAGCGCCACCACGATGACCAGGCCCATCAGCGGGATCATCTCCAGGAAGCTGTGCACATGCTGCTCGATAGGGCTCACCGTGCGCGCCGTGGTCGCGTAGCGCACGTCCCACATCGCTGTCGCTTCATGGACAAAGAAGGTGACGATCATCACGGAGACCACCAGGGCGTTCACCTCGAGGAACATTGCCGCAAGCAGCGGGATCCCGACCTCGGCGAACATCAGGAGATGGATGAGCGATTCCTTCGCGCCGGTGGTGGATTCTATGTGGGTCGCGCGGTGGCAGAGCCAATCGGCAAACCCCGCGATCAGCCAGACCGGCAAGACGAAATACATCAGGATGAGGACCATCGGATCGTCAAGCACGGCTGCCCCTATCTATCGCCATTGTCTGCGTCCCGCTTCAGCTTTGCCGCCTCGCGATCGAGCACGCGCGGATCGTTTCCGTATTTCAGGATCAGCGCCAGCGCCAACCCGCTTGGAATTCCCGCTCTTTCCGCGAGGTCGCGGACCCGTTCGGCATTCTCACGCTCGTTATCATCCTTGGAGGCTTCGCCGTGCGATGTCATGGTCCTGGTTCCGGCCAAGTCCCGCCTCGTGCCGAACCGCGGGCCGGCGCAATGGTTCCATGCCTGCCGGATCGGATCGAAGCGCATGCAGCGAACGGCCGGAACGGTTCACCCGTCGCTGCGTTCTAACATCTGGCTTCCCTGCGGCCTCCTGTCATGCGCGCCGATGTCGGCGCGGCATGGTCCAGGGCTGCGGTCTCACCACGTCGGAATGCCATTGACGGAGTTCGGGTGTGCGAAACCTCAGGGGACTTCACCTCTTGATTGCGGAGGACGAGTGGCTGCTCGCCAGCGATCTCGCGACCTTCTTCGCTGACATGGGCGCGATCATCCTGGGACCGGTGGCGACGCTGGAACAGGCCGGACGACATGCCAAAGCAGCCGAGGCCGCGATCCTGGACATCGACCTGCACGGCCGCAAGATTTTTCCGGTGGCGGACGAACTGATGCTGCGCAACGTGCCCTTCGTGTTCTTCAGCGGATATGACGACATCGCCATCCCCGAACATTTGCGTTTCGCCAGCAGCCTGAGCAAGTCCTCGAACCGCATCAGCCTGGTCGATGCGTTGTTCCCGCCGGAGCCCTCCGCAGAGCCAGCGACCGTCGCGCAGCCGGTGTCTGCGGCGGAGGACGTCGTCGCGCTGCTGCCCAAGCTCCGGCTTACCGCACGTTTGCTGCTGGACGATGCCGGGGCCTCTGACCGCCTTGTCGAGCACACTCTGGAACAGGCGCTTGAGGATATCGACAAAAGGCCCGAGGCCTCATCGATCGCCGACTGGCTGAACAGCATTATGCGCAGGATAGCCTGGTCGCGCGGAGCCTCTCTTTTGCACTGATCGGGCCGCCGGCGACCTGCGCTCGCCGGCAACTCTCTTATTGCACGAAGCGGCTTCTGAGCCATCCGAGGATCCGATTGCCCTTTACAATCCGACGCACCCGCGCGGCGGCCCAGCTGGCCTGCATCGTCGCGCCGGTATGGCAGCTGCAGACGACATCATGCAATTGCCAATCGGAGAGTTCGAAGAAGCGCTTCGCCTCGCCATAGGTGTCCGATTGCAACCCGGCCGCGCGCAGCAGCGGATCATCGAAGGCAACCGCGAGCGGCGAGCCATCCGCCCGCACCCGTTCACGGACGCCGGGATCGACATATTCGGTGCCCGTCAGCGCCGAGAGGCAACGCTGAGGATTGCGATCGAGCAATTCCGCCCACCGCTCGATCCGCTGCCTTCTCGTCGCAAGGGGAATCAAGCCGAGCCGATCGACGATTGCCACCGATTGAAGTTCGTATGAGGTCTGATGCTTCATTGCTGTCTCCTGTGGTTGTGGCGGCGACATCTGCACGGCGGCGCGGCAGGTTCTGCCGGGGCCTGAAGCCCACGCCAGCGAGGGCAGGCGCGGGCCGACCAGGTGTTGCCCACCCGTCTTCAACAGACGCCTTGGTATGGCGTCCGAAGCGAACCCGAACTGCCAGCGATCTCCTATGTTCCAGCCACCTTTTGGGACAGCGGGCAGGCGCTTGAACCGGCAGCGATGGAACATCGCGTGGATTGCATTGTTAAACACCTGACCGGTCGCTGAACCGCGATGGCGCCATCACCGCAACGGAGCGGTTCTTACAGCCCAATGGAGGCTCGTCGCGGAATGGCCCGTTCCACAAGCCCAACGAACAACCACAACATCATCGTTATCGGCGCGTCGGCCGGCGGGATCGAGCCTCTGAAGCGGATCGTCGCCGATCTGCCCGCCGATCTGGCGGCGGCCGTGTTCGTCGTGGTGCATATCGGCCAGGTCAGCTACCTGCCCGATATCCTCGACCGCGCGGGGAGGCTCGAAGCGCAGCCGGCCAGGAACGGCGCGGCGTTCAGGATGGGCTGCATCTATGTGGCGCCGCCGGGTTTCCATCTTCTCCTTCACGATGGCCATATGATGCTGCGGCGCGGCCCGCGCGAAAACCTCGCCCGGCCGGCCATCGATCCTTTGTTCCGTTCGGCGGCGCTGAGCTACGGCGCCAGCGTCATCGGCGTGCTGCTGTCGGGTGCGATGTCCGACGGCACCGCCGGGTTGAGGGCCGTCAAGGCCGTCGGCGGGCTGGCGGTCGTCCAGCATCCTAAAGATACGCTGGTACCTTCCATGGTGGAAAGCGCGCTGCATTATGTCGAGGTCGACCACTGCCTGCCTGCTGCCGAGCTCGGCGCTTTGCTTGCAAAGCTGACTGCCGAGCCGCCGGGCGAGACCTTTGCGGCACCGCCGATGGTAAGATTGGAAGCGGCCATCGCCGCGCAGGAGCATTCGACCATGAAAGACGAAGATCGACTTGGGCAATTGTCGGTGTTTACATGCCCGGAATGCCACGGGCCGTTGTGGGAGATCGAAGACGGTGACATGCTCCGCTATCGGTGTCATACCGGGCATGCCTTCACCGCCGACGCAGTGATAGAGGCTCAGGCTATCGAAGCGGACGAGATCCTGTGGAGCCTGCTTCGCTCGCATCAGCAGCGGGCGGAGTTTGCCCGGCGCATGGCCGAGCGGGAAAAGACACGGCGTCGCTCCGAACTGGCCAATCAGTTCGGCCAGCGGGCGCGGGAATACGAAGCGGATGCCGCCGTCATCGAGCGCATCCTTGAGAGCAGGCGAGCACGGTTAGGCGGCAATGGCGCGGGCGGCGAGGAAGACAGGCACGACAAGAGCGAAGGCTAACGACGCGCCCGAGGCCGCAACGGAGGGGGCACCTTTCCCGATTATCGGCATCGGCGCGTCGGCCGGCGGCATCGCGGCCCTGCAACGGTTCTTTCCCGAAGTGCCGGCCGAAAGCGGCTTTGCCTATGTGGTCATTCAACATCTCGATGCCGAGCACGAAAGCGTTCTCGCCAGCATCATCCAGCGGTCGACCTCGATCGAGACGCTGACGGCGGCCGAAGACATGGAGATCGAGCCCGACAAGATCTACGTCACGCCGCCCGGTGTATCGGTGACGGTGCGTGGCCAGCATTTCCATATGGCCAAAATGGCCACGACGCGCGCCAGACGGACGCCGATCGACGATTTCTTCACCTCGCTGGCGCAGGAGCAGTCGGAGAACGCGGCGGGAGTGATCCTGTCCGGCACTGGCAGTGACGGCACCATCGGGCTGAGAGCCGTCAAGGAACGCGGCGGCCTGACCTTGGCGCAGGAAAGCGCCGAGTATGACGGCATGATGCGCAGCGCCGTCCAGAGCGGCCTGGTCGACATGGTGCTTCCGGCCGAGGAAATGGCGGGCAAGCTCACCAGCTATTTCCGCCACGCCAACCACACCGATGGCGAGCGCGACCGCCGCAAGCGCGATGTCGCCGAGCAGCTTTCGCGCATCGCGGCGCTGCTTCGCGTGCGCACCGGCCATGATTTCAGCGGCTACAAGGACAACACGATCCTGCGCCGCATCCAGCGCCGGATGCAGGTGCTGCAGATCGACGACCCGATCGCCTTTTACGAGCGGCTGCGCGACGAACCGCAGCAGGTCGATCTGCTCTTCCAGGACCTGCTGATCGGCGTCACCAGCTTCTTTCGCGACGAGCACGCCTTCGATGTGCTGGAAAGACTGGTCATTCCCCGGCTCTTCGAGAACCGAAAGCCCGACGAGACGATCCGTGTATGGGTGCCCGGCTGTGCGACGGGCGAAGAGGCCTATTCGATCGCTATGCTCTTAAAGGAGAGCGCTCCGCGGGGCGCCGCCTCGCCCAATCTGCAGATTTTCGCCACCGATATCGACGAGCGTGCGCTGGAGGTGGCCCGCGCCGGGCGCTATCCTGCAACGATCGCCACGGACATAACGCCGAAGCGGCTCAAGGAGTTCTTCTCGCGCGAGGACGGCACTTACCGCGTTTCGGCCGATCTGCGCGAGGTCTGTCTGTTTTCCTCGCACAACCTGTTGCGCGACCCGCCCTTCTCCAAGCTCGACCTGATCACCTGCCGGAACCTCCTGATCTATATGGGCCCGGAACTGCAGGAAAAAATCATTCCGATCTTCCACTACGCTCTGCGCAACAACGGCTATCTCTTTCTCGGATCCTCGGAGAACGTCACGCGGCACGCCCGCCTGTTCTCCACCGTGGACAAGGCGAGCCGCATCTTCCAGAAGCGTGGCGGGATGACCCCGCAGCGGTTGCCCGAATTCCCGCTCGCCGCCGCCGCCAGGCACACCGTGCCGAATACACGGCAGCGGGCGACGAACGGAACCTTGCAGGAAGTGGCGGAGCGTCTTCTCGTCGAGCGATTTGCGCCGGCCTATGTGGTGGTCAACGCTGGTGGCGAATTGATGCATAGTTCGGGCGGTACCGGCAAATATCTCGAGCTCGCCGCGGGCGCCCCCGACCACAACGTCTTTTCCATGGCAAGGCGGGGCCTTCGCATGGACCTGCGCGCGGCGCTCCACAAGGCGGCCAGCACAGGACAGGTGGCGATCCAGAACAAGATCACCGTCGGCACCAATGGCGGCCGGCAGACGATCAGCCTGGCCGTGCAACCGTTGCCCTCCGACGGCTCGGCGGACCCGCTCTACATGCTGGTCTTCCGCGACATCGGCGGCATCAAGGCGGAGTCGGAGGACGAGCCCGTCCACACGACCGACGATGTCGAAAGCGCCAATGTCAGCCAGCTCGAAAGGGAGCTGAGGGAAACCAAGGAGCGGCTGCAGATTACCACGGAGGAGCTCGAATCCTCCAATGAGGAGCTGAAATCCTCC
Organism: Mesorhizobium sp. M2A.F.Ca.ET.037.01.1.1; assembly: GCF_003998075.1. Taxonomy (NCBI): domain Bacteria; kingdom Pseudomonadati; phylum Pseudomonadota; class Alphaproteobacteria; order Hyphomicrobiales; family Phyllobacteriaceae; genus Mesorhizobium; species Mesorhizobium sp. M2A.F.Ca.ET.037.01.1.1. The sequence goes on from NZ_RZSA01000011.1 coordinate 9,700, forward strand.
AACGAGGAATTGTCGTCGATCAACGAGGAGCTGCAGTCGTCCAACGAGGAACTGGAAACCTCGAAGGAGGAGCTGCAGTCGATCAATGAGGAACTGCAGACGGTCAATGCCGAGCTCAACATTCGCGTCGACGAGCTCAGCCGCGCCAACAACGACATGGCCAACCTGCTCGAAAGCACGCAGATCGCCACCGTGTTTCTCGACCGCGACCTCTGCATCAAGAGCTTCACTCCGACCGCCCGCGACCTTTTCCGCCTGGTCGAGAGCGATGTCGGTCGGCCGCTGGCGCATGTGCGGCCGCGCTTCCCCGCTGACGGGCTGCAGGCCGACATGGAGCAGGTGCTGCTGAGGCTTGGCACGATCGAGCGGCAGGTCGAAGGTACCGACAGCGGCCGGCGCTACATCATGCGCGTCCTGCCCTATCGCACCGTCGACAACGTGATTGCCGGCGTCGTCGTCACCTTTGTCGATGTCACGCAGATCGCGCGGGCGGAGGAAAAGATCGGCGTGCTCTCGCACGACCTGCGCAACCGCGTCGAAAGCCTCGAGACCCTGCTCGACCTGGTGCCGGTCGGCATCTTCATCGCCGAAGACGGCGACGGCGCGGAGATCCGCGCCAACCGCCGCGCGGTGGAATTCATGGGGCAGCGCTCCACCGGCGACAAGCTCATTTCAGTTCCCGCCGTCCTGCCGCTGACGCTCAACGGCGTTAAGGTGGATGCTGAAGAGCAGCCTCTGCGAAAGGCGATTCGCACCGGAAAACCTATCCCCGGCTACGAAGCGCAAATCCTGCACGAGAATGGTTCGGGCATCGACGTGATGATGTCGGCCAACCCGCTTTTCGACGAAAACGGCAAGGTGCGCGGCGCCATCGCGACCCTTGTCGACATATCGAGCCACAAGGAGGCAGAGCGCAGCCAGGAGAGATTGCTGCACGAACTGCAACATCGCGTGAAGAACATCCTGGCCACAGTCACCGCGCTGGCTTCACGCATGGTTGGCACATCGAGTTCAATCGGTGATTTCTTTTCCTCGTTCCAGCAGCGGCTGCAGGCAATGGGCCGAACGCACGAAGTGCTGTCTTCCTACAACTGGCGCGATGCCGATCTCGAGCAGCTGCTGCGGGCAGTTCTAACGCCCTACAGCAGCAAGCTTCGCCAGAACATCGTCATTGACGGAAAATCACTGCAGCTCGGCGCAAGCGTGGCCGCGACACTTGGCATGGTGTTCTTCGAGCTTGCTAGCAATGCGGCGAAATATGGGGCGCTCTCGACCGAGGACGGCCGCGTCGAAGTGGCCTGGAGAACCGACAAATCGGGTGTGCTGTCAATCCGATGGAAGGAAATCGGCGGGCCTGCCGTAGACGAGCCGACGCGACTGAATTTCGGAACAAGCTTTATAAAGCAAAGTTTAGAGTATGAGCTTGGGGGGAAGGTCGACCTGCGGTTCGAGCCCTCCGGGCTTGAGTGCGACATCCAGATACCGTTGGCACCCGCCACGGACCGCTGACATCCTCGCGCTGGGTACCGGGAATGAACACGAATACACTCTTGTCCGACCTTAAAGTCCTGGTGGTTGAGGACGTGTTCATGCTTGCGCAGGACTTGGCCGACCAGTTGAGCGGTGCCGGATGCACCGTGGTCGGACCGGTGCCCACGGTTCAACAAGCGCTGGATCAAGCGGACAGTATCGCCCTGGATGGTGCCGTGCTGGACGTGAATCTTCGCGGCGAGCGAAGCTTTCCTTTGGCCGAGCATCTGGCGCGTGGCGGCGTGCCTTTCATTTTTCTCACCGGATATGACAGCGTCACCGTCTTCCCCGATCAATTCAGGGACGCGCAGAAGCTAGCCAAGCCCGTCGACTACAAGATGCTGATCGAGGCGGTGTCGCGGTTCCGCAAAGGTGATGCCGCGTCGGGCTGAAGTCCAGCTTGGGCTCGTTGAATTGGCCTGATCTATTGCTCGGTGCGATCCCCTACCAATTGGCTCGCCAGTTCGACCAGATGCCGGATCGGCGCCGGCTTGGGCACATAAGGCGCGCCGTGGAAGATCGGCGACTGGAACTCCGGATCGTAGCCCGAATGGACGACGAAAGGCACGCCCGCTTCCTTGAGGCGGGCGGCGGTGACACCGCGCTGGCCATCGAGCAGTTGGATATCGATAATGGCAAGGTCCGGCCTGTGATCGTCCAGCCAAGTCGCGGCTGCCCGCTCGGACGCCACGCAGGCCGCCTCGAAACCTCGCTCCTTCAGGCCATTCGCCACGTCCGACGCAATCAGATATTCGTCTTCAATGATCAGTGCCAAGGGCGTTGCCATGGCGACCTCCTATGACAGGCGCATTTCTGCCGGACGCACGACTGATCGTACTCCGCCGGCCAGGGAAACGCACCACGCTTTGCTTCGGAGCGGTTTCGAGCTCCCCAACAGGATTTGGACCGGCCTGGTTCAACCCCGTCTCCTGCTGAAGTTCAATCACGTCGGGGTGGGACAAGGCCGCGCGGGCATCAAGCAGGCGAAGGAACTCAGGTCTCAGCCCGTCGCCTCGTGAACTCGCAAGCGCATGCAGTGACATGAGGGAACGCATCATATTACCTTTCACAGATGCCGCCTCCCTCACATGGCGGCGGTTGCCCTTTCCTGCCTTGCTTCTTCGAAATCGACGGACACGACGACAGCGCCGTCGCCGCCACGAACCCGAACCGCCCAGCCGTCCTGAAAGGGTTCGGCCGCATCGTCGAGCAGATCGATCGCCGACCGCAACGCTTCGTCATGAACGGCTTCCAGGTTGGGCAAGTCCACGCCTTCGAGCCGCCTCACATTGCCACCCTCGCGATATTCGAATGTGTAGGGACCCTCACCTGTATCGCTTTGCCGCTGGATGCCGGGCCGGCCGCCATCTGCGTTCCCCTGCGAGCGGTCTTGTGCAGGCAGGCCGCCGAAAGCCGCGCACTGAACCATCAACTCTTTGGCGCGATCAACAAGGGCGCCGTGGTCAAGCAACGGATTGGACACGACCATCGTGACAGCGATGTTTTCGCCGCCCTCGCCGACAAATTCGACCGTCACAGTTCCGGGACTGGCATGTATCGCTGTGTCGAGAACTTGCATTCCTGCCTCTTTCTCTTGGTGTTGAGAATACAAAGCTGCCCTGCTCCGGAAAGTTCCCTCCGAGTTTCAAGAAGGCGCGGTTGGAACAGCGGGGCCGGATGAAGGTTTGGGAACAAAGGAGGCGCCGAATGTCACCCAACCCACGCACACCGGCCGAGGCCCGCGGCGAAATCCAGGCCGGCAGGACGCAGGACAAGACACCCGGATTCGACCCGGCGGCGGCACCGCAGGAAGCAGACGCCGAAGCCGGTGCTGTCTCGACGTCCGCCGCGCCGGCCGAGCCGCGCAAACCGAACTTCACCAACCAGTCGAGCTTTGCCAACGCGATGCGACCGCCGGAGAACGCGCCACACCTCGAGCCGAGCAGGAACGGGCCGGTCCTGGTCATCGTGGCGCTGGTTGTCCTGGCCGCGGTCGCCTTTCTGCTCGCCGCGGCCCTGCACTAGCCATGGAAGGAACATCATTCGCCGTCCCAGGTTTGATAACGCAGGAGGTTATTGCGATGCCCAGCTTGAGAAGTCTGTTTCGCCATCTTTGGCGCTGGAAAGCACAGCCTGCGACCGCCCCCTCTCCAGTGGATGCCATTGTGCGGCTGCTGCGCGACGCCGAGAAGCAGCGCGGATCCCGCCGTTCGGAATGACCGCATCCTGACGGTTATGTCTCCGGTGGATCGAGCGATCGCCGGAGTCACTCCTCGTCAAAGATATGCTCGTGGATGATACCGAGGATCTGCAGCTTCACTGTTTCCCGCGCCTCGGGTTTCACGAAGGCCATCAGCAGATCGACCGTCTCCTCCACCCGCCGCGGCAGGTCGGCGCTCGGATCGCTCAGATAGCTGCCATGGGCATAGAGGTTTTCGGTCAGCTTCTTGTTCAGGTCGGAAAAGAGTCCCATGGCGATTGCTCCTTGCCGATCCAACAGCCAGAGCGCCCACGCGGTTCCCTCGGCCGAAGGCATTGCAGTTTCATCGTGCGGAATCCTCCGATCCCAAGGAACATTCGGTCCAACCGGATGTTCGGCCGAACCACTCAGGAGGATCGAATGGGAAACGGGAAACTGGCGGTGGTCACCGGTGCCTCGAGCGGCATCGGCAGGGAGCTCGCGAAACTCTGCGCCAAGGACGGCTACGATCTGGTCATCGTCGCCGATGAGCCGGCCATCGAGCAGGCCGCGGAGGCGCTCCGATCGCACGGCGTCTCGGTCGATGCGGTGGAGGCCGACCTTGCACGCGAGAATGGCGCCGACAAATTGATCGCCGAGATCGGCGACCGCGACATCGATCTCCTGTTCCTCAACGCGGGGCGCGGCCTGGGCCGGGGCTTTATCGACCAGGATTGGAACGAGGCACGCCGCGTCATCGACACCAACATCACCGGCACGGTCTATTTGGCCCATCGGCTCGGCCGCAAGATGGTCGGACGCGGTCGCGGCCGGATCCTGTTCACAGGCTCGATCGCCGGCTTCACGCCAGGCACGTTCCAGGCGGTCTACAACGGCACCAAGGCCTTCATCGATTCCTTCGCCATCGCGCTGCGTCACGAGCTGAAGGACAGCGGCGTGAGCGTCACCGTGCTGATGCCGGGCGCCACGCAGACGCGCTTCTTCGAGCGCGCCGACATGATGGATACCGAGATCGGGGTGCAAGAGAAGGACAATCCCGCCGATGTGGCCAGGGACGGCTACGACGCCTTGATGGCCGGCGAGGAGCAAGTGGTCAGCGGCTGGAAGAACAAGATGCAGGCCGCCGCCGCCCATGTCACACCGGCCGGCATGCTGGCCGAACAGCACCGCAACATGGCCGAACCGGGTTCGGCGAAGAATGGCTGAAAACGCGGGCTCTGATCCGGGAACATTCCCGCCCAGCGCCAGTTCGGTTCGTAGCCCGCTAAGCATCGACAACCCAAAGGAACAACCGATGAAAGCCCTGACCTGGCATGGCAAAGGCGACATTCGTTGCGACCAGGTCGCCGACCCGGCGATCGAGAACGATCGCGACATCATCATCAAGGTCACGTGCTGCGCCATATGCGGCTCGGACCTGCATCTGATGGACGGCTACATGCCGACGATGAAATCGGGCGACGTGCTGGGCCACGAGACCATGGGGGAAGTGGTGGAAGTCGGCCGCGCTCACACGAAGTTCAAGAAGGGCGATCGCGTCGTCGTTCCCTTCAACATCTCCTGCGGCGAGTGCTGGTTCTGCCAGAACGGCCTGTTCTCGCTCTGCGACCGCTCGAACCCCAACGCCGAGCAGGCCGCCAAGGTGATGGGCCAGTCGCCAGCGGGCCTGTTCGGCTATTCGCATCTGGTCGGCGGCTATTGGGGAGGACAGGCCGAGTATCTGCGCGTGCCCTTTGCCGATGTCGGCCCGATCAAGGTGCCTGACGGCATGGATGACGAGCAGGTGCTGTTCCTGTCCGATATCTTTCCCACCGGCTACATGGCGGCCGAGAACGCCGGGATCCAGGAAGGCGACACTGTCGCCATCTGGGGCTGCGGGCCGGTCGGGCAGTTCGCCATCCAGAGCGCCTGGATGCTCGGCGCGGGCCGTGTCATTGCCATCGACAAAGTGCCGGAACGGCTCGCCATGGCGCGTGATTACGGCAAGGCCGAGACGCTCGATTTCAGCAATTCCGATATTTACGATGCCCTGATGGCCATGACCGACGGTCGCGGCCCTGACAGTTGCATAGACTGCGTCGGCACCGAGGCCGATGCCACCGCAACGTCCGATTCCATGCTCGATAAGGCCAAGGCCACCGTCTATCTCGGCACCGACCGGCCGCATGTGCTGCGCGAGGCGATCTATTGCTGCCGCAAGGGCGGCACGATCTCGGTGCCCGGCGTCTATATCGGCCTGGTGGATCACATTCCGTTCGGCGCGGCGATGAACAAGGGGCTGACTTTCCGCATGGGCCAGACCCATACTCACCGCTATCTCGAGCCGCTGCTGCAGAAGGTGCTAAGCGGCGAGATCGACCCGTCCTTCGTCATCACCCACCGCGCGGGCCTGGAGGAAGGACCGGATCTCTACAAGACATTCCGCGACAAGCAGGACGGCTGCATCAAGGTGGTGATGCGCCCGCACGGCTGATCGCGCGGATAGCGAACGGCTGAACGAGGAAAGGTTCGAAAATGGCTGAACCGAAAGACACGTCCAAGCCTGCGGTGAAATCGCCCGATCCCGGGGGGCTTCCGCATCCGCATCGCGATGCGCAGGACCGCGATGCGGGCGCGAGACCGACTGCCCCAAAGACCTCAGGCGCACGGGAGCCCTCGACCTCGCCGCTCGACAATCCTGTTGCAAACCGCAACGCCGGTCGACGGCGCCAGACCGGGCAGACACCCAGGCCGACGGACAAGCCGCTCGATTGAGCGGCACGAACAAATGCGGCAGCCTGACCGCCTGCCGCGGCGCCGTTGCAGGGCCTCCTCTCCCTCCAACGGCGCCACGACGCCAGCTTCTCGACCCACTAGAGCGTTTCGCCGTTTCACGGAAACGGCGAGCCGCTCTATCTCTTTGTTTTGACGCAATTCCGAACGGAAAACCGCTGACACTTTTCCTGGAATTGCTCTAGTCCTTCTGGCTGCGCTCGACGAATTTGTTGAAGCGGCTCGTTCCTCCGCCGCCGGCTTCATCCTGATGCAGGAAGGCTAGGTCGTTCTCGTCGAAAATGCGGAAGAATTCGTCCCACTCGATCGGTTCCAGCGTGTCTTCGGGCTCGCCGAAATCGATGCGCAGAATGCCGCCCTTGCCTTTCGTGCGAACGACGGCCGGCTGACCATCGCGTTCTTCCACCCATTTCCGGATCTCGTCGTGATTGGTGGTCGTCTTGGCCTCGGACATGGATTTCCCTTTCTCGCAGCGGGGATTGGTGAGCGGCCCTAACAGCAGCCAAAGGGCAATGTTCCACCGGGTTGCACAGCCCTTGTCCGAGCTGCGTGACCTCCCGCGGCGGGAACTTTGTTGATGCAGGGAACAAACCTTTTACCGCGCAGTTCGGGGCGCCGAAGCAAAATCCGCAAGGGAGTCATCGTGAAACGAGTATTGGTTACGGGAGGTTGCGGCTTCATCGGCCGCCACGTCGCCCAGGAACTCGCCGACCATGGTTATCGCGTGCGCCTGCTCGATGCACTTGTCGACCAGGTACACGGCGCCGAAGCCATCAACCTTCCGACCGGAGCCGAGCTGATCAAGGGCGACGTGCGCGATCGCGATGCGGTCGCCGAGGCGGTTTCGGATATCGACGCGGTCATCCACCTGGCGGCCGAGGTCGGCGTCGGCCAGTCCATGTACGAGATCGCCCGCTATGTCGGCACCAACGACCTCGGCACGGCGGTGCTGCTCGAGGCACTCATCAAGCATCCGGTCGAACGGATCGTCGTGGCATCCTCCATGAGCATCTATGGCGAAGGCCTCTACCGGACTGCGGACGGCGAGCGGATGGATAATGCCCGACGCAAGCACGCTGACATCAAGGACGGCCTGTGGGATCTCAGATCGGCATCGGGCGAGGCCCTGTCGCCGATTCCCACGGACGAGGAGAAGCGGCCGGATCTCGCCTCGATCTACGCGCTGACCAAATACGCGCAGGAGCGCGCGGTGCTGATCTTCGGCCAGGCCTATGACATCGATGCGGTGGCGCTGCGCCTCTTCAACGTCTTCGGCGCCGGACAGGCGCTTTCCAATCCCTATACCGGCGTTCTCGCCAACTTCGCCTCGCGTCTCGCCAGCGGCAAGCGGCCGACGATCTTCGAGGACGGCGAGCAGAAGCGTGACTTCGTGCATGTGCGCGACGTCGCCACCGCTTTCCGGCTTGCTCTGGAACAGCGCCAGGCCGCCGGCCATGCCATCAATATCGGCAGCGGCCACGCCTATTCGATCAGCGAAGTGGCTCGCCTGCTTGCCAGGGCGATGGGTATTCCCAAGCGCCCGCCTGAAATCCTGGGCAAGGCGCGCTCCGGCGATATCCGCAACTGCTTCGCCGACATTGCCAAGGCGCGCGAGCTGCTCGGCTTCGAGCCGAAGCATCGACTGGAAAATTCGCTCGGCGAATTCGCCGCCTGGGTTCGCAACAGCGTCGTCATCGACCGGGGCGCCGACATGCGGCGCGAGCTGGAAGAGCGAGGATTGGTCTCATGACCCAGACGCACCGCCCCGCCCGACAGGCGCCCGTGGCCGTTATCGGGGGCAGCGGCTTCATCGGCTCCAACCTGGCCGACAGCCTGCTTTCCGATGGAGAGACAGTGCTGGTCGTCGACAATCTCAGCCGTCCAGGCGTCGAGCAGAATCTCGATTGGCTGGCGCAAAAGCATGGCGAGCGGCTGATCGTCGAAATCGTCGACATTCGCGATCTGAGCGCGTTGGCCACCGCACTGGCGCCGGCCAAAGCGATTTTCCATCTGGCCGCTCAAACAGCCGTGACGACCAGCCTGAGCGATCCTGCTGAAGACTTCGACATAAACCTCAAGGGGACGTTCAACGTGCTGGAAGCGGCCCGCGGCACCGGAGCTCCCGTGGTCTTCGCCAGCACCAACAAAGTCTATGGCAGCCTGCCCCAGATCGCGGTTCGGCAAGCCGACGATCACTATGAACCGCTCGACGAGGAGGTGCGTACGAGCGGCGTCGCTGAGAAGGTCGGCCTTGATTTCTGCACGCCCTATGGCTGCTCGAAGGGCGCGGCGGATCAGTATGTGCTCGACTATTCCAAGTCCTATGGCTTGCCGACGGCGGTGCTGCGTATGAGCTGCATCTACGGGCCGCGCCAGTTCGGCACCGAGGACCAGGGCTGGGTCGCGCATTTTCTTCTCAGCGCGCTGTCGGGCCGGCCGATCACCGTTTACGGCGACGGCCGGCAGGTGCGCGACATCCTGCATGTGTCCGATGCCGTGGCCGCCTATCGCGGCGTGCTCGCCAGGATCGAGGACCTGAAAGGCCAGGCGTTCAATCTGGGCGGCGGCCCGCGCAACGCGGTCAGCCTGCGCCTGCTGCTGGCGGAGATCGCCGACATGACCGGCAGCGACATCGCGATCCGCCACGACCACGAGCGCACCGGCGATCAGCCCTACTTCGTCGCCGATACGCGCAAGCTGCAAGCCACGATCGGCTGGCAAGCGCATGTCCTATGGCGCGAAGGCGTCTGCGATCTCGCCAACTGGCTGCTGCGGCATCGGCTCCAATCGCGCCCCGAAGCCACGAGGTACGTCGCATGAAGGTAGCCCTGGTCAATCCGTTCTGGACGTATGAGCACAGCATCTATTTCGGCTGCCGCCAGCCGCATCTGCCGCTGGAGCTCGGCTATTCCAAAGCGATGTTGGAGGCCGATGGACACGACGTCCTGATGCTGGACGGACAATTGCAGGCCCTCGACAACGCGGCGCTGGCCGAGCAGGTGGCGTCATTCGCGCCGGACATGACGGTGGTGACCACCGCCCCGACCTATCTGTTCTGGCGCTGCGCGCCGCCGGAACTGCGTGTTCCCGGAGAATTCCTCAACCATCTCGCCGGGCGCGGCGGCCGCACGGTGGCGGTCGGACCGCACGGCTCGGCGACGCCGGCGCCCACCTTGCGCAAGCTCGGCGTCGATGTCGTCGTGCGCGGCGAATGCGAGGAGGTCGTGGCTGAACTCGCGCGGCAAAGCGACTGGAGCAAGGTCGCGCATACGGCCAGCCTCCAGGGCGACGGTCTCGCCTGCAATGGCGGCGTTCATGTCAGCCCGTTCGTCGATCACCTGGCGCTCACCTGGCCGTCCGACTGGATCGCGGCGCATGGCCACCACCACCACAGGTTCGATACCGTCCAGAAGGGCGCCGGCGCCGAGGTGGAGGCCTCGCGCGGCTGTCCCTACAATTGCAGCTTCTGCGCCAAGATCGATTTTCGCGATGCCTATCGGCGCAGAAAGCACGATGCCATCGTCGCCGAGATCGACGGGCTGATCGCGCAAGGCGTCGGCTACATCTATTTCATCGACGAAATCTTCCTGCCGCAGAAGGCGCTGCTGGAAGCGCTGGTCGATCGCGACGTTCAATTCGGCGTCCAGACGCGCATCGATCTGTGGAAGCCGGAACTGCTCGAGCTGCTCGGCGCGGCAGGCTGCGTCTCGATCGAAGCAGGCCTTGAAAGCCTGACCGTCGAGGGCCGCGCGATGCTGGCCAAGCGCTGCCGCCTCGACACTGAGGACCTCGCAGCGCTTCTTATCGACGCCCGCCGCAACGTGCCTTTCGTCCAGGCCAATCTGATCGGCGTGGTTGAGGACGACCCGGCGCTGGTGGATTATTGGCGCAAGCACCTCATCGATCATGGCGTCTGGGCGAACGAGCCCGTGCCGCTCTACCCCTATCCGAGCTCGCCCAGCTATCGCGAACTCTGGGGCGAACCCGACGACCTCGCCTGGGAGCGCGCGCATGAGCACTACCTCGCCTCCTTCCGCTCGTTCAGCGACATCCAGGACCAGCGCCCGCATGCGCTGGCCGAGTTGGAGTCCTCATGCTGCAATCACTGATCCATCGTCCGCGGCGCATCCTGATGACGACCGACGCCGTCGGCGGGGTGTGGCGCTACTCGCTCGACCTGGCTCGCGAGCTGGCGGCCGGCGGCGACAGCATCGTGCTTGCCGGGCTGGGGCCGGAGCCTTCCCCGGAGCAGGCGCGTGAGGCGCAGTCTTTCGCCACGCTGGTTTGGCTGAAAAGCCCGCCGGACTGGATGACGCGCGATGAAAAAGATCTCGACCGCTTGCCGGGCGAATTGCGAAGCCTTGCCAAGACCTATGCGATCGATCTCGTCCATCTCAATGCGCCGGCGCAAGCCGCCGGACTTGATCTGACATGTCCCATCGTCGCGGTCTCGCATTCATGCGTGGCCACCTGGCTGCACGCGGTGCGTGGGCAGGCGCCGGCGGACGCCTGGTCCTGGCAGCGAGATCGCAACAGGGCCGGATTCGATCGCGCCGATGTCGTTATCGCTCCGAGCCGAAGCCATGCCGAGATGCTCCAAGCCTGCTACGGCGCGATCGCAGGCTTGGGCGTCGTCCATAATGGCGCCCTGCCCGGCCCGAGGCCGGGACGGCGCGAGCGTTTTGTCTTCGCTGCCGCGCGCTGGTGGGACGAGGGCAAGAACGCGGCATCGCTCGACGCCGCCGCCGCGCTCTGCGCCTGGCCCGTTCAGGCCGCCGGTCCGCTCGCCGGCCCCGACGGACAGCGCGCCCGTTTCGACCACTGCGTCTCTCTCGGTTCAATCGACCACCGCGAGGTTCGGCGCCGCATGAGGCGGGCCGGCATCTTCGTGTCAACTTCCATCTACGAGCCCTTCGGGCTGGCCGCCCTGGAGGC
>NZ_RZSA01001200.1:0-1764 GCF_003998075.1 Mesorhizobium sp. M2A.F.Ca.ET.037.01.1.1
GAGCAGCCGAAGCGAGCGCCAGCTCTGCGAGCGCCAGCGCTCGCCGATGCGCCCGCGCTCCAGCACGGCATGGTCGATGCCGGCCTGGCTGAGGCAATGGCTGAGCGCAAGGCCGGCCTGGCCCGCGCCGATGATGACGACCGCGCGTCTCATGGTTCAGTTCCGTCCGAGGAGAGGGAAGCGGCCCGGACCGGTTCCGGACCGCCTGTCGGTTTACTGGATGGTCTTGATGCCGACGGTGACCGGCACGCCCTTGGTCAGCACGTCGAAGACGGCCGAACGGGCACGCGACTGCTCGACCAGCTGCTGGAGCTTTTCGGCCGGCGCGTCGCCTTCGATCTCGAACGACACATGGATGTTCTGGAAGCCGTTGCGGACCTCATCGGAGATGCCGAGGATGCCGCGCAGGTCGATGTCGCCGTCCACCGAGCACTTTACCTTGGTGAGCTTAATGCCGCGCGCGGCGGCGATGTTGGCGACGCCGGCCATCAGGCAGCCAGCCAGCCCGTGCAGAAGCCACTCGACCGGGGTCGGCGCATTGTCGGCGCCGCACAGAATCGCCGGATGGTCGGCGTCGGCATAATGCGGCTTCTCGTGCTTCTGCTCGTTGCCAGCGCCGAAGAAGCCATGCATGACGGTCTTGCTGTGCGTGCCCTCGATCCACTCATTGTGGGCGCGGAACTGGAACTTGGCGAGCTCCGGCTGCCCGGCGACGAAATTGATCGTCGCCATCAGGTTCGGCGTGTCGACGCCATTGAGAGGAAGCCGTGCAGGTTTGGTGTTGGGTTGCATCATCATCTCCAAAGGTTGCTTTGCGGCTTGGTTGCCGTGACGGCCTCTGTTTGCCGTTGGAGCGTTTGAACGAGAGTGGATGCGACCGTGGAATTTTTCATACGCGCACCGTGGAAATTGGCATGGACGTATCGTTTGAAACGAGGTGGCTCACCGCTTGAGCCGATGCGCCGGAACGCAAAACCCCGGGCGTTGGGAAGCGCCCGGGGCTTGTCGACGGCGTGGCCGCGATCGCTATTGGCGGTTAGCCGATGGTGCGGATGTCCATCCCGCCGGTGCCGGAGGCAGCGCGGCCCGTCGAGGTGTAGTAGTCGATTCCCGAACGCGTGATGCCCATGTCCTTGAGCAGATAGTCAGGCATGGCATGCAAGGCGGCGCGGTCGCTGCGCATCCTCATCGCATGATAGAAAAGCCGCAGCGCCCGGCTGGCAAAGCCGATCGGGCCGACGCCCGACCGGCCGGTTTCATAGGCGGTATGCTCCAAACTCGTCATCGTCGTCTCCATTTTTGCGGCGCGACCATTTCGCGTCGGCGATGGCAGGACTGTCGCTGACGACCGGGGGAGCCAGCGTTGGAGCGGGCGTCGAAACTGCCGTGGAATCTGGCGATTTCTCAGTTTGAAATATCGTTCTTGGCACGGAGCACGTCCGCCTCGAAGCCTGGCGCGATCGCTTCGTCTTCGCGGGGCCTGCGGCCCGCGACCGGATCGAGGGGTGGCTTTGCGGGCCCGCAAACGAAGACACGGGCGGACATCGGCAATGAGGCTGGCGGTTCGCACCCTCGCGTATCGCCGAAACCCATGCCGGCAGGCAAGCCGCCCCTAGAACCGGTTCAGCAGCGAAAACAGACGGGAGGAGCAACCAGATGCCTGTCCCGGCGTTGAGTGACAGCAGCCGGCTCACGAGGCCGCAAGCCGTGGGCCGCCGCGAAATGCTCTTTGGGAGCCGCGCTCATGCCTCCACTGGTGCTCTT
>NZ_RZSA01001201.1:0-1757 GCF_003998075.1 Mesorhizobium sp. M2A.F.Ca.ET.037.01.1.1
ACCTATCATTGATGTTGATGCTAGAGATTAAAAACATTCGTTGGATTAATCAATCGCGCGATGGCAAATTGTCATTGTCCACATGAGAACAGTGCATGTCGCCCAGAAGTGGTTCCCGGTTCTGGGGACAACGACATGCATCACATCAATGAATGGAAACCGGAACGGCGCTTCTCCCAAGGCGCCGATTGGCTGGTTTCGTCCGCTCGACTCCTGGAAGGAGAGACTGAAATGACCACGATTGAATTCGCCTCCGAGACTCCGCGCATCACCACGCGTCCGGCCGTTGCGACGCTTGTGGTCAATGCCATCGCCAACAGCTACCGCGCCTGGAAAAACCGTCGCGCCTTCTATCGCCTCGGCGAGATGTCCGACGCCGAGCTGGCCGATATCGGCCTGACGCGCGCCGACCTCCATGTCGCCATCGGCGTGCCCTTCGGCCGCGATCCGACGGCGAAGCTGCGCGTGATCGCCAGCGAGCGCGCCGACACGATCGAGGACCTTGCTCGTAAGGTAGGCTGAAGGGCGGCGTTTCCTCGGATTTCCCGTCGCGCTGAACCTTTTCACGGCTCGGCGCGACCAAGCTTCATGCAGGCTCCCACACTCCCTGCCGGTTCCCCGCCGGCCAGCCTGCACATTGCCCGGTTCTCCTCCAGGACCGGGCATTTTTTATTTGCTTCGACACATGACGGAAGCGTTGGTTTCCGCCACACGCAATTTGGTGAAACCAGCAAGGCCGTTTAGGGACGCAGGCTCTAGTCTGGCGCCATCTGGCAATCGGGGCCGACCCACTTACCCGTGGTAATATCCAGCTCGGCATCCATGTTTGCGGCGCTGCACACGGGATAACGATCGTCACCCTGTCGGGCCTTGCTGCGGCTTCTGTATTGATTGACGAGGGTATCGTGGTCGGGCTGCTGCGAGCCTCCCTGCCGCAGTGAAAGCTGCATCATGCAATTGGCGAAAGCATCCGTACCTTGTTCAAAACCGAAGCCAACGCATTGCGCCTCGTTCTTCGAGCTTTGGCCGGCGTTTCCGTTGCTTGTTGTGCAGCCCATCAGCGATGCGGCAAACATCAGTAGCAACATAGAGGACGAAGGGCGCATCCCGCTTTTCCTTGTGATCCAGAATACTCGGTAGTGAGTTGTGGTCGAAAGCCCCTGCAAGCAGTCGCGGCGAGGATTGCGGCGCATCTGCTTGGGTCTCTTGCTCGCGGAACGCCGCTCCGGCGGCGTTCAGGGTTCACCGCCGGTCCATGTCGCGCTTGAACTGGTCGAAGATCGTCTCCAGGCCCTTTTGATATTCGTCGCGCTGCTGCGCACCGGTCTCGAACATCTTGCCGAAGATGTCGTCGAACGGGTTTCGCGGACGGCCGCTCGGGTTGGTTTGCGGCTGTTGCGGCGCGCTCTGCTGCGGTTGGCGCTGTTGCGGCTGCGGCGCCGGCTGCCCGCCGGGCACGCCGAAGCCGCCACCGCCCTGGCGCAGCATCTCCTCGAAGATCTTGCCGAGCGGATTGTCGCCATAGGGGCTTTGCGTCTGCTGCGGCTGGCCTTGCGGCTGCGCGCCGCCGCCGAACATGTCCTGCAACACCTTGCCGAGCGGATTCTCGCCATAGGGATTGGGCGCGGGTTGCGGCGTCTGGGGCGCTGGCGCGACGCCGCTTTGCCGCATCATCTGCTCGATGATCTCGCCGAGCGGATTGCCGCTGCCGCCGAAGCCGCCGGCGGCCTGCATCTGCCCCCCAGTCAACTGATTGT
>NZ_RZSA01001202.1:0-1751 GCF_003998075.1 Mesorhizobium sp. M2A.F.Ca.ET.037.01.1.1
CTTGGAAACTGCCCGAACTGGCCGATTTGTGCCGCATGTCACGCGCCACGTTCATGCGCCAGTTTCAGGACAAGTTGGGTCGCTCTGCACTCGACTTTTTGACTGACCTTCGCATGAGCCTGGCCGCCAACGAGTTGAAGAAGCCGGCGATCAGTACCGAGGCTGTGGCCGAGACCGTTGGGTATCATTCCGTTTCGGCATTCCGGCATGTCTTCGCCGAAAGGATAGGGATGACGCCGGGAGAGTGGCGACGACTGGCGCGCAAGGGCGAGTAAGACGCGCGGTATGACACTCGAAAGGCTAAATTGATCCTTTCGCGCATCATATTGAGCTGATTGGGTCTCGAAATTATCAGGCCCGCCCGTAAATTGGTTCCCATAAACATCGATGAGGGAGCCATCCAATGAACTGTATCAGTATTGCCATCACCCTGTCTCACGGTTGGGCGCGGAAGGCGCCGAACCGATAGCCAACTGCGCGAGAGGTCGCGAAGACCTTCCACGTCTGCAACTTACCTCGAACCAACAAATCACTGAGGAGACAATTCCCATGAAAGCAATCGTTGTAACGGACCAGACCGCGGGAACCGCCGGCATGACACTGGCAGAGCGGCCCGAGCCACAGCCAGCGATAAACGATGTCGTCGTTCAGGTTCATGCGGCGGGATTCGTCAACACTGAGTTAGAGTGGCCTTCGACTTGGGCGGATCGGGCCTTCCGTGACCGGACGCCGTCGATCCTCGGGCATGAATTGGCTGGCGTGGTCACCGCGCTGGGCTACGGCACCACGGGGCTGTCGATCGGTCAGCGGGTGTTCGGCCTGTCGGACTGGCATCGCGACGGCACACTTGCCGAATACGTCGCGATGGAAGCACGCAATCTCGCGCCATTGCCCGGCGATGTCGACTTCGCTGTGGGCGCGAGTCTGCCGATCTCGGGGCTGACCGCATGGCAGGGCCTGTTTCAGCATGGCCGCCTTCAGGCAGGACAGAGCGTGCTGGCGCATGGCGCGGCCGGCGCCGTCGGTTCGGTCGTGACGCAGCTTGCGCGGGAAGCCGGCGCCTATGTCATCGGCACCGGACGCGCCGCCGACCGCCAGAAGGCACTCGACTTCGGTGCAAATGAATTCGTCGACCTAGGGAACGATACCCTGAAGGACGTCGGCGGCGTCGATCTGGTGTTCGATGTCATCGGCGGTGATATTCAGAAGCAGTCCGCAGCACTGATCCGGACCGGAGGAACGCTGGTGACCGTCGTCGGCCCGGCCGAGGCGCGGCCCACAGACGGCCTGGCGGTTGATTTCGTTGTTGAGTCCGATCGCGCCCAACTGAGGGAGATCGTCCAGCGGGTGCGGGACGGACGACTGCAGACTAACATCGGCAAAGTTTCGGCTCTCGACGAGGCCGTTGCAACCTTCAACGCGAGCGGGCGACGCAACGGGAAGACGGTCATCCGCGTTCGTCCGTAAGAAGGTTAAGAGAGAGGGCGGTTCCTCTCTCCTCCTGGTCTTCGCCAAGCCGCGCTGAGCGATATGACGACGCGATTCCGACGGCCTTTCGAAGATCGGATGCGGCGTGATCCACCAGAAGACCGGGCATGGCCGAGGGCACGGCTGATACGGCAGCTTGCAGCTCATTCCGGACCCAGGCCCGACGGTAACGGCCCGGTCGCGGCACTCTCCGATCGTCCCGGCTGCCTTCTGCGATGCCCTACCGACGCCGGCTGAACAGCTGCGCTGCTTCCGAATGTGAT
>NZ_RZSA01001203.1:0-1749 GCF_003998075.1 Mesorhizobium sp. M2A.F.Ca.ET.037.01.1.1
GGGCGGAGGAAGCTATGGCTGACCGCTTTGACCCACCGCTTCTGGTGGACGATGAATTCGGGCCTAGAGAAATCTGCTGCGCGATGGACGCGATCGAATTTCTTGAGGAATGGCCGATTCAACGCCGTTGCAAGCTGCACCGTTGCGCTACCGAAGCGTGTTGCGCTGCCTATGACGGACGCACATCTGTTGGTGATGCCAGAGCTGCCTTCGAAAGCTGGGCGAGGATGGCGCATATCGCGGTAACGCGACAACTCGAGGCCGTCCGGAAAGGTGGGATCTTCGAGATCTGCTGAGCGGATCAAAGCAGCGTCTCCTCGATCATCTCGGATCCTGACCGATCCCCTCGCCGCCGCGCACGAACACCCGTTGATCGCTCAACAACCCTCGCACCTGTTGCGCGGACAGGCCCAGCCGAGCCGTTACCTGGCCCATGCTCTGACCCATCTCGAACAGCAGCCGAACGCCCTCGGCCTGCATGGGCAGCGCCAGGCGGAACAGCTTGCGCGGGCAGATGCCCTCCGGCCTGCCAAAGATTGCTGGCATCTCAGACATCGACCGACCTTTCCGTTTCAGTGCTCTTCCCGTGAAACATTTCGGCAATCTCCGGCCTCGGCACGGCCGGTGGCGGCAGGTAGAAGGCGCGGAAGGAAAGCCTCAGCCAGTCGCACACGGCGATGACCTTGGGCGCCGAGGCAGTCTGGCCATTGCAGATCCGGGAAAGGTCGGGGGCGCTTACCCCGATGTCGGCCGCGCAGGCACGCCAGCCGCGGCCGTCTTCATTGAGTTTCGCCCGCAACAGCTTGCCCAATTCGCGATAGTCATAGGCAGCGAGCCTGACCATGCCTGACCTCCTTTTTGAGAAACAGCGCCGGCTCCTCGCCGATCCAGGCGCAGAGCGCGAGAAACTCGTCGGCGCCCGGATCGCGGCCGCGCGCCGCGCGAAACACTGCGTCGACCTCGACATCGGCTTCCCGCGCCACCCGCGTCGGCGACTTGCCGCGATGGATGCGCCGCGCTTCCAGGAAAAGCGCGAAGAGCGTGAAATCGACTGGCGCATTCCGGCTTTCCCGGCCATTTGCCGGCACTTTGATCGAGGAGGCGCGGCTCATCGCGGCGCCTCCTCGCCGCTGCCGGTCCCGGCTTGGGAGGATGCGGGACCGGCAAGGATATCGGGACCGAACAGGTCGGGCCGCTGTGCATGGCGCGAGATGCCGGTGGCGCGCTCGATGTCGAGCACGCGTTCGGCCGGCACCCGCTTCCACGAGTAGAAGGCCTGGTGGCGGATACCCAGATGCGAGGCGAGCGCGCCCAATCCGCCAACCTTGGCGGCTGCGATTCTGACGATTTCGATCATGGCATCATGGTAGGTATTACCTACCTACTATGTCAACAGGCATTCGCTTGCAAAAAAGTAAGCAATAATTACTATGCTGCGGCATGATCGCGACGACACGCACCGACTCGACGTCCCTCGGCCAGCGCCTGCGCCAGGCGCGGGAGGCTGCCGGCCTGACGCAGAACGACATCGCCGGTCACTTTGGCATCAAGCGTGTCTCGGTCACGCAATGGGAGGCGGACACCACCCGCCCCGATATGGAGCGCCTGCCCGAGCTTGCCGGGCTGCTCAAGACCGATGTCGCCTGGCTTCTCGACGCCTCGGGCGCGGCACCCGTGCCGATCGTTCGCGAGCCGAAGCCAAGAGCCTCGCGCACGCCGATCATCCCCGGCGACGAGCTGGTCGGCGGC
>NZ_RZSA01001204.1:0-1745 GCF_003998075.1 Mesorhizobium sp. M2A.F.Ca.ET.037.01.1.1
ACAGGTCCAAGGGCGGCGCCAAGATCGTCGACGACGAGACGGTCGCCTTCGATCTCGACCAGTCGAACTCCAATTTCCCCTTCTATGTCTCCTCCGACGTCTACAACGCCGTGATCCTGCCGGCCGACTATGCCGGCGACTTCGAGAAGAATTTCAACGGCACCGGTCCGTTCAAGCTCGAATCCTTCCGTCCCAAGCAGGGCGCCAGCTTCGTGCGCAATCCCGATTACTGGGGCGACAAGGCGCTGCCCGACCGGGTCGAGATCAAATTCTTCGATGACGAGCAGGCGCAGGTCGTGGCGCTGCAGGCCGGCCAGCTCGACGTCATCCCGAGCACCACGCGCCTCGAGCTGGCGATCGAGGGCAATGCCAACTTCAAGCTGCTCAGCGTCCAGGCGAGCTCGCACGACGCCGTGCATCTCAGGACCGACCAGGCGCCGTTCACCGACAAGCGCATCCGCCGCGCCCTGGCGCTCACCCTCGACCGCGAGGCCATCGTCAAGGGCCTGCTCAAGGGCCGCGCCATCGTCGGCAACGACACGCCCTTCGCGCCCATCTTCCCCTCGGCCGATTCATCGGTGCCGCAGCGCAAGCAGGACATTGCCGAGGCCAAGCGTCTGCTGGCCGAAGCGGGCGTGCCCAACGGCTTCGAGGTGACGCTCACCACCGAACGCGCCTACGACATCCCCGACTACGCCGTGATCATCCAGAACTTTGCCAAGAAGGCCGGCATCGACATCAAGCTCAATGTGCTGCCGCAGGATGCCTATTATGGATCGGCGACCTTCGGCAGCTCGCCATGGCTCGATTCCAATCTCGGCATCACCGATTTCGGCCATCGTGGCACGCCCGACATCTTCCTCAACGCGACGCTGAAGAGCGATGGCGCGTGGAACGCCGCGCATTTCAAGAATGCGGATTATGACGCATTGCTGGTCGAATACGGCAAGGCCCGCGACCTGCAGGCGCAGCGCATCGCGGCCCGCAAGATCCAGACCCTGCTGCTCGACGAGACGCCTGAGATCATCTCCTACTTCTCGCAGTACAGCCGGATCGCCAGTGCGAAGGTCGAGGGCGTGCGCTTCACGGCCATCTCGCATCTCCTGCTCGACCGCGTTTCCTTCGTCCAGGCATGATGCGCAAACGTCAAACCAGCCGGGGCACCGGATGCTGACCGGCCGCACCTTGTCGGCGCGCGCGGCTTCGCTGCTCCTCACGCTATGGCTGGTCAGCGCGCTGGTCTTCCTCGCCGGGCAGGTCCTGCCCGGCGATGTCGCGCGCGTCATGCTCGGTCCCTTCGCCGATGCGCAGGCCGTCGCGGCGCTGAACAGACAGCTCGGCGCCGACCAGCCCGTGCTTGTCCAGTACTGGCGCTGGTTCAGCGCGGCGCTTGGCGGCGATTTCGGCACGTCGCTGTCGATGCGTGCGCCGGTCGCGCCCTTCGTGCTGGCAAGCCTCGGCCGCTCGGCGGCCCTTGCCGGCATCATCCTCTTGCTTCTTGTGCCGCTGGGTGTCGGCGCGGGCATCGTCGCCGGCCTCAACCAGGGTCGGCTCACCGATCGGCTGATCGTGCTCGCCGGCGTCTCCTTCGGCATCGTCCCGGATTTTGTCTCCGGCCTGCTCCTGCTCCTGGTCTTCGGCCTGTGGCTGAACTGGCTGCCGATCACGGGTGCCGCGCCTGGCGCGGGCTTCTGGACGAGCGGTTACTATCTCATCCTGCCGGCGCTGCCGCTGGTGCTCAACCT
>NZ_RZSA01001205.1:0-1742 GCF_003998075.1 Mesorhizobium sp. M2A.F.Ca.ET.037.01.1.1
CTCAGAAGTACTGCGGCTTGCCGCGTCCGGCGCCCATCCTGCCGCCACCCGCCAAGCCGCAGTACTTCTGAGCTCGCGCCGATGGCCCGCTCGGGGCCGGAAGTGGCGGATATCTTCCGCTACTACGGCGAAGCCTATCGCGAGCAGCATGACGCGGCGCTGTCAACCGCCCAGCGCCGCGTCATGACGGCGATCGAACTGTGCCGGACCGCCGCGCTCGGCGGGCATGTCGAGCAGTGCGATCACTGCGGCCATAACCGCATCGCCTTCAACAGCTGCCGCGATCGTCATTGCCCGAAGTGCCAGTCGCTGGCCCGCGCGCAATGGCTGGAGGATCGTCGCGCCGAACTTCTCGACACACAGTACTTTCACGTCGTCTTCACGCTGCCCGGCGACATTGCCGCCATCGCCTATCAGAACAAGGCGCTCGTCTACGGCCTGCCTCTTCCGTGCCGCCGCCGAGACCCTGCGCACCATTGCTGCCGACCCCAAGCACCTGGGCGCCGAGATCGGCTTCTTCGCCGTGCTGCACACCTGGGGCCAGAACCTGCTCCATCATCCGCACCTGCATTGCGTCGTCGCCGGCGGCGGCCTGACTGCCGACGGTCGTCGGTGGATCGCCTGCAAGCCCGGCTTCTTCTTGCCGGTCCGGGTGCTCTCACGCCTGTTCCGACGATTGTTTCTGGAACATCTTGAGAAAGCCTTCGACGCCGGCCAGTTGAAGTTCTTCTCTGGCCTGCAGGACCTGAGCGAGCGCGACGCCTTCCGGCGTTATTTGGCGCCGCTACGAAAGGCTGAGTGGGTCGTCTTTGCCAAGCCGCCCTTCGCCGGACCTGCCCAGGTGCTCGACTATGTCGGGCGCTATACGCACCGCGTTGCCATCTCCAACAACCGTCTCATCGACATCGGGGACAACGCCGTTCGTTTCCGCTGGAAGGACTATCGGCACGGCAATCGGCAGAAGGTCATGACCGTTACGCCTGACGAGTTCATTCGCCGCTTCTTGTTGCACGTCCTGCCCGAGGGCTTCCATCGCATCCGCTACTACGGCTTTCTCGGCAATCGCTACCGCGCGCAAAAGCTTGCCCACTGCCGCGACCTGCTCGGCATGCCGGTTCCCGAGCCGTCGGATGGCTCATCCGAAAGGGATTACCGCGACCGCTATGAGGATCTCACCGGTCATTCCCTCAGGCAATGCCCGTCTTGTCGCCAAGGCCAGATGATCATCGTCGAAATCTTCGACGGCGCCACTGGACCCTCGCCATACTGGGATACGTCATGAAAGAACCGCTCCGCTTCGCCGTCACCGCATCGCACGAGCCGTTCGGCCCGAAAACCGAGCCGGTCCCGCGAAGCTGCGCGCCGTCACCCCCGGATGCCTTTGCCGGGCAAGGCGCGACGCCGGTCCTCACTTTGCCGAACCTATATCCGTGCCGCTTTCGGCGCACGCGACCCCTGCAATCGCTGCGTCCACGACCGCATTCGCGCCCACGCCATGCCTGTTCATGGCCACGGCCTGATTGAACGCCCATAGCGGAAACCCGTGCCGGCGGCTTAGTCCAACACGTTTTTAGCTCACCGTCGCGACCCACCTCAGCGCGCTCTCGCCACCCGCCTTTCTCCGCGACGCCAAGCTAAAAACGCTCTGCATTACGTGCCCGGGCACGTAATCGGGAACGACGAACTTCGGCACGCCGCCCAGAAAGGTGAAGAGGTCCGTGTGCACGCCGATCCAGTCGGCC
>NZ_RZSA01001206.1:0-1741 GCF_003998075.1 Mesorhizobium sp. M2A.F.Ca.ET.037.01.1.1
GCCCATTGTGGCGTAGCGGCCTGTTGACGCTGCCACTCGGATGATCCGCACTCCATGGCTTGACCCAAGGGCGCACGCCATTTTCGAGATCGGCAACGATCTTCTCGGTTATCCTCGCGTAGAGGTCTGCCCGCGATCCTTTTTCTTTTCTGCTCATTTTCCTGAACCTCCATTCTGGAGGCCGCGCCCATCGCGGCCCCGTCACGGCGGTCCAACAGCCGGGGCGATCAGGAGGCGCGGGCACCCGCAGGGCCGAAACGACAGTGGAGGACGGCGAAGCCGTTGCGCGCGGCGCCGGACCCGGCAGGAGCGACGTCCGGGAGGGGGCGCGAAGTGCGAACAGGCGCGAAAGCGCCCTGCCTGGCGGGCGCGGTGCGCTCGACGAAGGCAGAGCGAAGGCCGGTTCAATGAACCGGGCTCCCTCGAAAGGGTTGTATTCGTAGAGCGCTTCGACCTCGGCGTCGTTGAGTTCGTCGGCTGGCAGGACGCCGTACTGGTTGTCGGAGCGGAAGAGGATGACGGTGGTCATCAGGGTGCGGGCGAGGTTCCAGGCGTGCTTTTGCGCGAGTTCCAGATTGTGCGACATATGAGGGCTCCATCTTCTGCGCGGACCAATTTCCGCTCGATGGCTCCGTCAGCGTCCGGCTCCGGGCGCGATCACCGCGCAGGCTTCAGCCAAGCGGCCGCACGCTTGCGTAGCGGACCCCCTGCGGGTTGATCGTGGAAGATCCGGAGCCGGACCAGGAAGGCCATCACGAGAAGAGCGGGATTGGACCGCCTCGCCGCAGGGAGCCCGCATTGCGCAAGTTGGAGCAGCGAGAATTGCCAGCGTGGAGACGCGGCTTCCGGCGCTGCCTGCGTATTGTCTGTCAGTCGATATGGGCGTGGGGACCCGGCCTCGCGCTCGCGTAGCGGATCCTTGAAGGTTGCAGGCGCCGACCCGGATTTGTCATCCCGCTGTCAAGGTAACGGGCAATAGGGGCTTTTTGAGAGCCCGAAATGCCCGAACTCGATAGGATCATGAACGTGGCGCTGGCGCTGGCGGAGGCCTCATCTTGCCGTGCCAGCAATTCCTGGCGTGGCGATCTGGCCGTGACTTACAAAGCCGACGGCTCCTCGCTGACTGAAGCCGATCTGTCCATTGAAGAAATGTGGCGGGAGCGGATACGACGGGATTTTCCCTGGCATGGGATACTTGGTGAGGAATTTGGCTCCGACGCCGGGGCGAGTGCCTACACATGGGTTCTGGACCCCATAGACGGCACACGTCAGTTCGCGACAGGGTTGCTCAACTTCGCGTCCCTCATCAGCGTCTGCAGGGAAGGCTTTCCGGTTCTGGGGATCATAGACTTGCCGTTGCCTGGCGTGCGGTTTGTGGCCGCCCAAGGCAAAGGCACCATTTTCGATGGCCGTGTCGTCCGAAGCAGTGGACAGCGAGAGATCGAAACCTCGAAAATCAGCCTGGCAAATCCCGACAGTTTTACCGGCGATACGGCCTTGGTTATGAGCGGCTGCGAGCGTCGGGGCAGCTCAGGGTGTTCGATGGCGGCGCACCGGCTTACGGCGCGCTTTCGCGAGGACTGATCGACATTTGCCTCAACGGGGACAATCTCGATCCGTTTGACATATGCGCCTTTGTGTCCGGTCGTTACCGAAGCGGGCGGCGTAATCACGGACTGGGAGGGACAACCTCTGTCGCTCACATCGAGCGGAGCAATTGCTGCAAGCGGCTCGCCCGAGC
>NZ_RZSA01001207.1:0-1740 GCF_003998075.1 Mesorhizobium sp. M2A.F.Ca.ET.037.01.1.1
CGCCGACCCGGCGATCGCCGAGCTCAGCCTGATCGTGCCGATCTACACGATGTCCAAGCTTACCAAGGCGGAAGAAGCCAATCTGACGAAAGCGGTCGAAAACGGCGTCGGCCTTGGCGGGTACCATGGCGGCATGGCCGACGCATTTCGCGAATCGCCCGAATACCAGTTCATGTGCGGTGGGCAATGGGTCGCGCATCCCGGCAACATCATCGACTATCATGTGAATGTGACGCGGGGCGACGACCCGATCATGCGAGGCATCGAGGATTTCCCCTACCGGTCCGAGCAGTATTACATGCATGTCGATCCTTCGAACGAGGTGCTGGCGACCACCACTTTCTCCGGTTCACACGCGCCGTGGATCGACGGCGTCGTCATGCCGGTGGTGTGGAAGCGCAGGCACGGCAAGGGGCGGGTGTTCTATTCGTCGCTCGGTCACGCAGCGTCGGAATTCCAGGTGCCGCAGATGCGCACCATCCTGCGCCGCGGACTGGTGTGGGCGGCGCGCTGAGGCGGCGAGCCGGCTAAAGCGCGCGGCGATCCTCGATCCGCGCCGGCGGCCTTGATCGACATTTCGGTTGCTGCCCGATTGGGGGAGCTCGGTCCCCTATCGTATCGCCAAGGCTGAAGCGCGCCCGAATCAATCAAGACTGTCAATTATTGCTATCTATTGCTATATCTGCCGCCCGGCTCCGTATTTTCCAGAGGTCCCATGCCCAACTTCGCTTTGAACGAGCACTATGAGCGCTTCATCAGGAAGCAGCTCGAATCGGGCCGCTACAACAATGCCAGCGAGGTTGTCCGCGCCGGCCTGCGCATGCTCGAGGATTTTGAGGCGGAGCGGGAGAAGTGGCTGCGCGAGGAAATCCCGTCGCGCGTGGCCGAGCTCCGGCAGGATCCGGCAAAGGCAATCCCCGCCGAAACGGTGTTTTCCCGGCTGGAGGTCCGTCATCGAGCACGGCAGGCGAAAGCCAGATAGGGGATGGAATACCGGATTGTCTTCCATGCGAAAGCGGAAGCCGAACTGGAACAGCTCTATGACGACATAGCCGAGCGTGCGTCGCCGGCGGTTGCCTGGAATTTTGTCGCGGGCATCCGCGATCATTGCCTGGGCTTGTCGACATTTCCACAGAGGGGCACCGACCGGGTGGAGATCATGCCGGGGCTGCGGATCATCGGCTATCGCCGCGCGCTCAGCATCGTTTGCGCTGTAGACGGCGAGCGTGTGCTGATCCTGGGCATCTTCTACGCCGGCCGGAACATCACGCCTGAATTGCTCGAAGAGCGGCGCTGAAACACACCATCGTAGGGAATGTGGCGATCGGCAATCGGCTAAACGCTGCCGGCGATCTCGGGCCGAGCCCGTCACCTGGCGAGACGGCTTGCGGCGGTATCGCCCGAGGGGCCGGCAACGCATCTCCGGCCAAAATTCAACGAAGCCAGCTTACCATTTTCCCCTTCGTGGATATCTCGACGAGAAATCGAAAAAAGAGCGATCTTGGCTGTTGACAGTTCGATCGGGTGGCGACTATATACGCCCCACGAACGAGGGCGGGGCGCCGCTGGCGACGAAGAAGTTCGCTTCTAAATCTGCCCTCTGCGAAATTCAGGAGAGCCGCGTGAGCGACACTCGGAGGGCCCCGGAGCCAAGAGCGAAGCGGGCCGAGACATCGCGTTTGTGGTGTCTGTTCTTTGACAATTGAATATTGAAGAAAGAGAAACGTGGGCGGCAGAGTC
>NZ_RZSA01001208.1:0-1739 GCF_003998075.1 Mesorhizobium sp. M2A.F.Ca.ET.037.01.1.1
GAGACCGCCAAGGCGACGATCATCCAGACCCGCCATCGCATCCCTGAGCAGCCACTGACCGCCGGCCAGGTGCTGGTCTTCCAGGTGCCGATCCCCGAGCCGCTGCGCTTCCTCGAGCCACGCGAGACCGAGACGCGAAAAATGCATGCGCTGGAGGAATACGGCCTCATGCATGTGAAGCTCTACGAGGACATCGCCAAGCACGGCCGCATAGCCACCACCTATGCGTATCCGGTCAAGGTCGAGGGCCGGTATGTGATGGACCCTTCGCCGACGCCGAAATTCGACAATCCGAAGATGCATCGTTCGCCGGCCCTGCAGCTGTTCGGCGCTGGCCGCGAGAAGCGCATCTACGCGGTGCCGCCCTTCACCGACGTCGTCAGCCTCGATTTCGAGGACCATCCCTTCGAGGTGCAGACCTTCGACCAGCCCTGCGCGCTCTGCGGCGCCGAGAATGTCTATCTCGACGAGGTCATCCTCGACGACCACGGCGGCCACATGTTCGTCTGCTCGGACACCGACCATTGCGAGAAGCGGCGCGCCGACTCTACCTCCCCCTCGTGGGGAGGTCGCGCCGAAGGCGCGGGTGGGGGGAAAGGCCAATCTTCTCTTTCTTCAACCCCCACCCCGGCGCTGCGCGCCGACCCTCCCCACAAGGGGGAGGGTAAGGAGGCCGAATGACCGACGAACCGCTGCTGCGCGTCTCCGCGCTGTCCAAATTCTACGGCTCGCGCGTCGGCTGCGAGAACGTCACCTTCGACCTCTGGCCGGGCGAGGTGCTGGCTGTTGTTGGCGAGTCCGGCTCCGGCAAGACGACGCTGCTCAACTGCCTGTCGACCCGGCTGCTGCCCTCCTCCGGCACCGCGAGCTACCGCATGCGCGACGGCCAGTGGCGCGAGCTCTACCGCATGAGCGAGGCCGAGCGCCGCTTCCTGATGCGCACCGACTGGGGCTTCGTCCACCAGAACCCGGCCGATGGGCTGCGCATGACCGTATCGGCCGGCGCCAATGTCGGCGAGCGGCTGATGGCCGTCGGCGACCGCCATTACGGCAGGATCCGCGCCACCGCCGTCGACTGGCTGTCGCGCGTCGAGATCGACGAGGACCGCATCGACGACGAGCCCCGCGCCTTTTCCGGCGGCATGCGCCAGCGCCTGCAGATCGCCCGCAACCTGGTGACCGGGCCGCGGCTCGTCTTCATGGACGAGCCGACCGGCGGCCTCGACGTCTCAGTTCAGGCGCGTCTGCTCGATCTGTTGCGCGGGCTGGTCACGGACCTCGGGCTGGCGGCAATTGTCGTCACCCACGACCTCGCCGTGGCGCGGCTTCTGTCGCAGCGCATGATGGTGATGAAGGACGGCCGCGTCGTCGAAAGCGGCCTCACCGACCGCGTGCTCGACGATCCGCGCGCGCCCTATACCCAGCTTCTCGTTTCTTCGATTTTGCAGGTCTAGCCGCATGGTCCCGAAAAGTGGAAGCCGGTTTTCGGACCAGACCATGCGGCAAAACAAAGGACTCTAATCATGGCCACGCCGCTTGTTGTTTCCGACATCGCGAAAAGCTTCACCATGCATCTGCGCGACGGCGTCACGCTGCCGGTGGTGGCGGGCGTCTCCTTCTCGATCCGCGCCGGCGAATGCGCCGTGCTCGGCGGGCCGTCGGGTGCCGGAAAA
The DNA here is from genome assembly GCF_003998075.1 of Mesorhizobium sp. M2A.F.Ca.ET.037.01.1.1. Taxonomy (NCBI): domain Bacteria; kingdom Pseudomonadati; phylum Pseudomonadota; class Alphaproteobacteria; order Hyphomicrobiales; family Phyllobacteriaceae; genus Mesorhizobium; species Mesorhizobium sp. M2A.F.Ca.ET.037.01.1.1. The sequence goes on from NZ_RZSA01001208.1 coordinate 1,674, forward strand.
AGCTCGATCCTTAAGATGCTCTACGGCAACTATGCCGTCGACGAGGGCCAGATCATCGTCCAGCAC
>NZ_RZSA01001209.1:0-1738 GCF_003998075.1 Mesorhizobium sp. M2A.F.Ca.ET.037.01.1.1
GTGTCATAGGAAATCTCCGGTGGCGGCACCGGCTTCGAGGCGCAGGCTGAGAGGACGGCTGTCGACGCGGTCAGAATCAACACGGCACGGAGCGAGGGGGCTCTATTTATCATTGGCGGGATCCTTTGGGGAAACGGAAGCAGGTGCTGCGCTGTCGAGCTCACGCGACCAGTCGATGGCGTTGATGAAGACGCCGAGCGGGTTGCTGCGCAGCTGCTCGGTATTGCTCGGCGGGCGGATCACTGTGGTGAGGATCGCGGTCCAGCGCGTCGTGCTGGCTAGGCTGCCGCGCTCAAAAATCTGCTCGGTCCATTTGACTTGGAACGAGCTGTCGGAAGCCCTCACCACGCTGGTCACCTGCACCGACACGCTGCGCCTGCCGATCTCACCGAATGGATCGTTCGCCTTGGCGTATTCGTTTAGGAAGAGTGCTGCGCGGTCGGTGGCAAAGTCATAGGCTGCCAGCCAGTTCTGCCGCACCAGCACCGGGTCGGTGGAAACGGATCGGACATTCTGGATGAAACGGCCGAGATGCCAGGCGATCTGGGCATCGGAAGGTTGGTAGTCCTGGATCGCCGGGGCGACTGCACGCGCCTCGCCAAAGCGGTCAACCTCGACGACGTAGGGCACGACCCGGCTTTGCGTCGACTGCCAAACAAGGCCGCCGGAAAGCCCGGTTGCCAAAGCGAGGCAGCCAAGCGCCATCAGCCGCCAATTCCTAGCCTGTACCCGTGATGTGCCGATACGCTCATCCCAGAGCTGGCCGGCCTTCTGATACGGCGTGACCGGCTCGGGCGTCTTGCCGTAGCGTTGAACAGGTCGCTTGAAGAGCATTTAGTCGTCCTTGTCGTTGAGAGAGGGATTGGCGCTGCCGCCCGGCCTGTCACCGTCGCGGACAGCCTGCATGGCGGCGTGGCGATGAGCACGAGAGGTCTGCTCGGAACGCATGCGTCTCGCCCAATTGGGCGCGGTATTAGGGGCAGAACCGGCCTGACCTCCGAGCATTGACGCGGTCGGCGCACCGCCGGTCGCGGTCCATGCAGCTTCGCGTCCGGCGTTGGCGCTAGGCCTGAAGCTTCCTGCGGCAGATCCTGCTGCTCGCAGCACGGCGCCGCCGGCGGCACTTGCCACGCCCTGCATTCCAGCAGCCACACCGGACAGTCCGGAGTCGGGCGACGTTGCACGTCCCAACTGCCAAGCTGTGGATGCAGCGGATCCCATGGTCGTGCCGGCTCGGACGGCGGCAAGCCCGCCGCCGGTTGCCATGCGCGCACCGGCAAAGGCAGCTCCCCCGGCAACAAGCGCCGATCCGGCAGCGGCCGCCGTGGTCCCCAGCGCGGCGCCAGCACCAAGTTGTGGCGCGCCCGAGACAAGACCCGAGGCGATCCCAGGCCCAAAAATGCCGAGCCCGAGAAGCGCCAGCGCGCCAAGCACCTGCGACATGGCCGCCGCCAGGTCGGGCTCCTTGCCCTGGAGCGCCGAAGCAAACTCGCCAAAGAGCGTGGAGCCGATACCGACAATGACGGCGAGCACCATCACCTTGATGCCCGACGAGATGACATTGCCGAGCACGCGCTCGGCCAGAAACGCCGACCGGTTCCACAGCGCGAAGGGCACCAGAACAAATCCGGCCAGCGTGGTGAGCTTGAATTCCAGGATGGTGATGAAGAGCTGGATCGAGAGAATGAAGAAGGCGATGATGACCAGGAACCAAGCCACGAGCAGCACGAAAATGGTG
>NZ_RZSA01000120.1:0-10251 GCF_003998075.1 Mesorhizobium sp. M2A.F.Ca.ET.037.01.1.1
GTCCGAGGGTCACCTTCACCGCGTCGGCGAGGATGTTGACACCGCGCAGCATGCGCTCACGGGCGTCGCGGGAGAATTTTACGTCTTTTGCAGCCATGGTTAGCTCCTGACAGGGGCTCGGGAAGAGCCCGAAAACTCAGTTGATGGAGAGGCCGAAATTCAGCCGATGATGCCCATGATGTCGGATTCCTTCATGATCAGAAGGTCTTCGCCATTGAGCTTGACTTCAGTGCCCGACCACTTGCCGAACAGGATGCGGTCGCCGGCCTTGACGTCCAGGGGCACCAGCTTGCCGCTCTCGTCGCGGGCGCCGGAGCCGACGGCGATGATCTCGCCTTCCTGCGGCTTCTCCTTAGCCGTGTCCGGGATGATGATCCCGCCGGCGGTCTTGGATTCGGATTCGACCCGGCGAACGACCACGCGGTCATGAAGCGGGCGGAACTTGGACTTTGCCATGTTGTCTTCCTCGAGTGAGAACGGTGAGAACTGTTCCTCCATCCGGCGAGGCCGCCGGATATGAGTTAGCACTCACCAAAGGCGAGTGCTAACGTGGCGCTGAGATAGGCCGGCGCCTTGCCAGAGTCAAGGCGCGCGAAAGGGGCAAGCGGCGCGAAATTTTTCTCAGGCGAAACGTCACCATGAAAAGCGCCTGCTGTCGCGGGACACCGACGAGCAATCCCACCCGTCAGTCCCGGCGCTTCGGCGCTCGCAGCACCAGCAGCGGGCAGCGTTCGGCGAGCCCGTATGTGCCGGTCGAGGCAACGTCGACGTCGTCGAAAAATACCTTGGCTTCCTCGACAAGCGCGCTTACCGGCGCAAAATTGTAGATGACGGATGAGTTACGGTAGACGTCGACGGTGCCGATCACCGGCAACTCCCATCCCGTGCGTGTCGAAAGTTCGTCGCGGTCGGGAAACATCGCTTCGAATTGCTCGAGAATTCCCGTCACCGGTATGACGTAGTCCGGCGCGCCGGCGACCGCGGTCATGGCCACCCGCCATTTGAGGTCGTGAAAGGTCGAGACGCCGCCGGCCAACGCGAGGGCGCGGACATCCCGCGGATCGTCGCGTGTCTCGGGGGAAGCGTACAGCCTGATGCCGGCGCGCCCGTCTGCTTTCAGAACGCGCGCGATGGCTGAAAACAGCGCTTGCCTCGCATCCGCCCCGCCGATGACAGTGAGGCATCCGTCGCCGATCAGCGCATCGACGCTTGCGTCAGACATCGGCGGATCGAACCAGTCGCCGCGTACCGCCTTGCGCCTTTCGGTATCGCCCGGCCAGATGCCGGCGATCATGTCGGCCGACTCGTCGACCGCCGTCATCCTGGCGCCAAGCCCGGCGAGCTCCGGCGTCACGCCGAACATCACGACGTGCGATCGAGCGAGGTCGAGTTCGCGGTTATAGGCCTCGACGACTTCCGGCGGCGGCCTGAGCGGCGACCCCAGCAACTGCCAATGCCTGCGAATTGCATTCCAATGCTCTGTCATCACAAACCCGCCCGTACGATTGTGTTAGAACGCATAATCGAGGACGCTTAAGAAACCAAGCCGGGGGGCGGATGGCACGTATTGCGGTTATCACGCATGAGTTTGACGTGTTTGAACGCCGTCGCGGGCCGTTGCTGCGCCGCGACAGCCCCTACATGCTCTTCGATCTCCTGGAGGAGTTGAAGCGCCGGGGACATTCCGTTCGCATTGTTGCGGGCACGTCGGCCAGGCCAGAGGCGGATATCGCGATACTCCATGTCGACGCGACCGTGACGCCACCCGAATATGTCGAATACGCGCGCACTTATCCCTTCTGCCTCAACATCGGCGCCGCCGATATCTCGAAGCGTCGCGTCAGCGGCGCGGTGATCGACAGGGATCACAGCTGGCGAGGCCCAGTCATCGTCAAGAGCAGCCTCAACAATCTGGGAACGCGGGAGCAGACGCTCAATCGGCGATCGCGGCGCGCCGGCAGGCCGGAGCCGTTTCCCGATGCCAGGCTGCTCGATCGCTACCGCATCCACGGCTCGCTTGCGGAAGTTCCCCCGGCGGTGTTCGACCGCAAGGATCTCGTGGTGGAAAAGTTTGTTCCCGAGCCCGAGCCTGACGGCTTTGGCGCCCGCTTCTGGCTGTTTTGCGGAGAACGCGAGCGTTGTACCCGGCATGTCTCGCCGCAGAACCTGGTCAAAGGCGAAGATACGATCCGACGAGAGCCGGTTCCGGTTCCCGACGAGCTTCGCGCGCTACGGCGCGATCTCGGCTTCGACTACGGCAAATTCGATTTCGTCATGCATGAAGGCAAGGCCCTTCTGCTTGACGCCAACAAGACGCCCGGCCGCGTCCGCAACCTGTCCGCCTTCCTCGCCGCCGGCAATTCAAATCTCGCCGACGGCTTCGAAGGACTGATCCGCCAGGTAACTTAGGCGAACCTCAGATATTCATGCCGCCCGATACTTCGATCCGCTGGGCGTTGACCCAGCGATTGTCGTCGGAGAGCAGCGAGGCGATCATCGGCCCGACATCGTCGGCGACGCCGGCGCGGCCCAGCGCGGTCATCCCGGCCACGACGCGGTTGATCTCGGCGTCGTCGCGCACATGGCCGCCGTTGAAGTCGGTCGCGATCGCGCCAGGCGCCACGGTGTTGGCGGTGATGCGGCGTCCGGCAAGCTCCTTGGCGAGGTAGCGGGTGAACACCTCGACGCCGCCTTTCATCATCGCATAGGCGGACGAGCCCGGCACCGAGAAGCGCGCCAGCCCGCTCGACACGTTGATGATGCGGCCGCTGTCGTTGATCAGCGGCAGCAGCGCCTGGGTGAGGAAGAACACGCCCTTGAGATGGATGTTCATCAGCATGTCGAATTCCTCTTGCGTCGTGTCGGCGATCGGCTTGCGCAGCCCGGTACCGGCATTGTTGACGAGATAATTGAAGCGATCGCGCTGCCAGGTCTCGCGCAGCGTCTTCTTTAATGTCTCGACGAAAGCCGGGAAGCTGGCGACGGCGCCGGTGTCGAGCTCCAGGGCCGCGGCCCGGCCGCCGGCCGCTTCGATCTCGGCGACGGCCGCCTTCGCCTCATCGGCGCGCGAGCGATAGGTGAGGACGATGTCGACGCCTTTGCGGGCGAGGTTCAGCGCTGTGTTGCGGCCGAGACCGCGGCTGGCGCCGGTGATGAGGGCAATGGGACGGGTGGTCATGGCGAAATCTCCTTCTCTTCGGATGGAGATGCATATACTCGCCCATGCAGGCGATATAATCGGGCATGGATTGCCAACACTATTCAGCCTGTGCGAACAATCTGCCATGGATCGTTTTGACACCATGCGACTCTTCACCCGCGTCGTGGAGCGGCGCAGTTTCACCGCGGCAGCCGCCGATCTCGGCCTCCCGCGCTCCAGCGCAACCGCCGCAATCAAGCAGCTGGAGAAGCGGCTTGGTGTGCAATTGTTCCGCCGCACCACGCGCCATGTCACCCCGACGCCCGATGGCGAGGCCTATTACCAGCGCTGTATTGGCATCCTCGCCGACATCGAAGACGCCGAAGGCGGCTTCGGCGCCCATGACGTGCGCGGGCGCCTCAGCGTCGACGTCAATGGCCACATGGCGCGCACGTTCCTCTTGCCGGAACTGCCGGCACTGCTTGCCAGATATCCGGGCCTGTCGGTGCATATCGGCGAGGGGGACCGCCTCGTCGATCTGGTGCGTGAAGGCGTCGACTGCGTGATCCGGGCGGGCGTACTTCCCGACAGCGACATGATCGTGCGGCGTCTCGGCATCGCGCGCGAGATTACCGTCGCGAGTCCCGCCTATCTCGAACGCCACGGTGTGCCGCGCACGTTGGACGATCTTGCCGGCCATATGATGATCGGTTTCGTGTCGTCGCGCACGAGGCAAGTGATGCCGCTGGAATTCATCGCCGACGGCAAGGTTCGTGAAGTGGTCCTGCCGTCGCGAGTCACAGTCGCCAATTCAGACACAAGTGCCGCGCTGGTCCGGCTAGGCTTCGGGCTGTTCCAGGCGCCAAAACTCCGCTACGCCGACGACATCGAGGCCGGCCGGCTGGTCGAGGTGCTTCCCGACAATCCCCCGACGCCGACGCCGATCTCGGTGCTCTATCCGCCCAGCCGCCAGCTTTCGCCTCGGGTGAGGGTGTTTGTCGATTGGCTGGTGGAGATTCTGGGGCCGAAGCTGGAGGAGGCCTGAGGCAGGCAAGTGCGGCGAGGGGACGGCGCCCCCGAGTATGGCGACGGCTACAAAAACAGCCGCAACTGCGTGTGGATGATCGAGCGATAGTCGTCGATCGTGCGTCGGCCTTCTGCCTCGTCCTGCGTCAGCGCCAGCCGCACGACGCCGCCGGCAAGCTGGAAGATCAGGAACACGACCCGCCCGAACGCCTCGCGCTGATCCGCTTGAAGCATGGGCGCGACATGGTCGCAGAATATCTTCGCCTGGTGTCTCGTCTCGGCAATGTCGAGATGCTGCAGCGCCTTGTCGGCCTGGATGGCGTTCTGCAGATCCTGGATCGCCGGGTCAGCCGCGACACGGGTATAATAGTCGTCGAGCATGCGATCGGCCGCCGCCGTTACATCGCTCAACCCGTTTATCCCGGCGATGATCGCGCCGAAGCGCGCCCGGCTTTCCTCGGCAAACCGATCGTAGAGCATCGCCAGGATCGCCGACTTCGACGGAAAGTAGTGATAGACGGTCGCTATCGGCCCGCCGGCCAGCGCGCCCACCTCCTTCATCGTCACCGCGTCGATGCCCTTTTCGCCGATCAGCCGCATGGTCGTGGCGAGGATCGCGTCGATGCGCTCGCGGCTGCGCTCCTGCTTCGGCCTGCGCCTGGGTTCCGTCGCCGTTCGCTTTGCATCCGTCATGGCCCGCATCTTTCCCGGAAAAGTGCGAATTCGCGGTTGACAAGAAACATGATCAAGTATCAGTTTCATTAAATGCTGACAACTTGTCAGTTTTTCGACCGGGCTGCAAGGGAGGCATCTCGTGACTGCATCGCAAGCCGCGCAAGCGGAAGAGGGCGATTGGCTTGTCGGCAATCCGACGGGATCGCAGCTTGCCTCGGCGCTGTGGATCGGCTCGGTCGGCCTGCTCATCCTTGGGCTGCAGCCGGTTCTGCTCGGCGCCCTCTATACCGAAGGCCACGTCACCGGCGACGAGCTGGCGCTGGTCGCCACCGCCGAGATGATCGCGATAGGCATCGGGTCGGCGATCGTGGCCATGTTGCTGCCTGCCAGGAACATGCGCTGGAAGAGCGCGGCGCTGCTCGTCCTGCTCGCGCTCGCCAATTTCTGGACCGCTTATGCCGGCAGCCCCAATGGGCTGATCGGCGCGCGCATACTGGCTGGCGTTGCGGAGGGCGGGCTGGTCGCTGTCGCCACCGAATTGATCGCCCGCTCGCGCCGGGCAGAGCGCATCGGCGGCTATTTCGTCACGCTGCAGACTTTGGCGCAATGCGCGCTGGCGCTGATCCTGGCGCTCTATGCCGTGCCTGCCGCCGGCTCGGCCGGCGGCTTCATCGTGCTCGGCATCGTCTGCCTCTTGTCACTGGTCGTCGCCTGGATCGTGCCGGACGATTATGCCGATCTGCCCAAGGAAGAGCAGTTCGGCAATGTGGCGACAGTGCCGGCGATCACCGCGCTGCTCTCGATCTTCTGCTATTTCATGTTCTTCGGCGCCGTCTGGGCTTTTCTGGAGCCCATCGGCGCGCAGTTCGGCATCGACGGCCGCACCGTCGGCCTGATGGTGTCGGCAAGCCTCGCCGCGCAGGTGATCGGCGCCATGACCGCGACGGTCTTCGAAGCGCGCATCGACTATCGTTTTGCCATCACGATCATCGGGATCGTCGCGGCGATCAGCTCTGTCCTGCTTGCGTCCGGCCCGGGTCTTTCGGTCTTCTGGGCGGTTGCGCTGGTGATGGGCTTCATCCTGCTCTTTATCGTGCCCTATCAGATCCGCATGGCAATCACCGCCGACGAGACGCGAACGGCAGTGCTTCTGGTTCCGGCCGCGCAGCTCTTCGGTCTCGCCATCGGCCCGATCGCCGCCTCGCTTTTGATCGATGCCGGGAATTTCCGCCCGGTGCCCGAATTCGCCGCGGCGACTGCTTTGGCCAGCGTGCTGCTGCTCGGCGTCTTCGTGCTGGTCGCCCGGCGGCACGGTCGGGCCTGAGCGGGGAGAGTCAAAAATGGCAAACGCCTGGAGCAACTGGTCTGGTTTCGTCACGGCTTCCCCGAAATCGATCGCGACGCCGGCCGACGCCGGCGAGCTGGCCGAGCTAGTGCGCTCGGCGCCCGGTCCGCTGCGCGTCGCCGGCGCCGGCCACTCCTTCACGCCGCTGGTGCAATCCGACGGCACCATCGTCTCGCTTGAGAAGATCGAAGGGCTGGTCTCGCACGAACCGGCGGCCGACAGGGCGCGGGTGGGGGCGGGCACGCGGCTCGGCGCCCTGATGCACATCCTGCAAGGCATCGGCCAGGGCCTGCCCAACATGGGCGACATCGACAAGCAGGCGATCGGCGGCGCGCTGGGCACGGCAACGCATGGCTCCGGCCCGACACTGGGCGCCTATCACACGCAGGTCGAGGCGGTGCAGCTCGTCGATGGGCGGGGCAAGCTGCGCGAATACAGCCGGGCCGACGACCCGGACATGATCCACGCCACCGGTGTCGCGCTTGGCGCCTTCGGCATCCTCACCGAAGTGACGATGAACAACATCGCGGCCTACCGCCTGCGACGCCGCAAATGGGTGCTGCCGATTGGCGACATGCTGCGCGATTTCGAAAAGATGATGGCCGCGCATCGTTCGGCCGAATTCTACTACATCCCGTTTTCCGGCTATGCGCAGTTCATTGCCAGCGACCTGAGCGATGCCCAGCCGACGCAGCGGCCGACCGAGGACGACGAGCGGGGCCTGGCGACATTGCGCAAGCTGCGCACCGTGCTGCGCCGGCTGCCATCGCTGCGCCGCGCGCTGATCAAGGGCGCGGTGAAGAAGGTGCCCTCCGAGGATTATGTGCAAGACTGGCTCAACGTCTATGTCAGCGACCGTCGAACCAAATTCAACGAGATGGAATACCACCTGCCATTCGAGGAAGGCCCCAAGGCGTTGGCCGAGATCATCGCGCTGACGGAGAAGCACTTTTCGGAAGTCTATTTCCCGATGGAGGTGCGTTCGGTGGCGCCGGACGAATTCTGGCTTTCGCCCTTCCACAAGCGACTGACCTGCTCGATCGCCATCCACCATGACGCGGCGAATGACCCGCTGCCCTTCATGCGCGCCGCCGAGCCCATCTTCCGCAAATATGGCGGCAGGCCGCATTGGGGCAAGATGCACAGCCTGAAGGCTGCGGATTTCAAGAAGCTTTATCCGCGTTGGGACGACGCGCTTGCCGTGCGCCGCGACATCGATGCCGACAACCGTTTCGTGTCGCCCTATATGGCCGGCCTGTTCGGCATCGAATGATGAGCGCCTATTTCGCTGCCCTGTCCGAGGCGTTGAAGGCAGCCGAGATCTTCCGGCCCTGCCTGGTGCTCGACCGCGACCGGCTGGACGGCAACATCGCGCTGGTGAAGGAGCGGCTGGCGCCCGGCCTTGCCGTTCGGCTGGTCGACAAGTCGCTGCCTTGCATGCCGCTGCTGTCGCATATCGCGCGAGCCCTCGAAACCAACCGCTTCATGACCTTCCATCCGCCGGTGACGCAGGCCGTCCTCGACGGCTTTCCCGAGGGCGATCTGCTCTACGGCAAGCCGATGCCGGTCGGCGCTGCCAGGGCCGCGCTGACAGGAGGTGGCGCCGGCTGGTGGTCACGCGTCTGCTGGCTGATTGACACGCCGGAGCGGCTGGCTGACTACGGCGCCTTGGCCGCCGCGCTCGACACCGAATTGCGCTTCGCCTTCGAGGTCGATGTCGGCCTGCATCGCGGCGGTTTTTCAAGTCCCGCCGAGATCAAGGCGCTGACGGTGCCGGAGCGCCTGCATTGCGAAGGCATCATGGCCTATGAAGCGCATGCGCCGGAGATACCGGGCCTCTTCGGCGGCGCGGCCAGGGCTCTGAAGCAGGCTTCGGCAAAGGCGGCGGAGTTCGCCGCCACCCTCGATCCGGACCGGCGCCGCATCATGAATATCGGCGGCTCGAAGACCGCGCTGCTGCACGGCGGCGGCGTCGCCAACGAAGTGTCGATCGGCTCGGCCTTCGTGCTGCCGAGCGACTTCGACACCCCTGGCCTTGACGGCCTCCAGCCGGCGGCCTTCGTCGCGACGCCGATCCTCAAGGCCCTCGACCCGATGCTGCCCGGTCCGCCGTCGGTTTCCAGGGCGCTGCAGGCGCTCGGCCTCTTCCCGAAGAAGGGCTGCTATCTCTATGGCGGCAAGTGGATGGCCGAACCGGTGTTCCCTGAAGGCATGAAGCCGAACGGCCTGATCGGGTTATCGTCCAATCAGCAGTTCATGGGCCTGCCGGCAGGCGCCGATGTGAAGCCCGGCGACTACTCCTTCCTGCGGCCGACGCAGAGCGAGGCGGTGCTGCAGCATTTCGGGGCGATCGCGGTTTTTGCCGGCGGGCGGATCGGCGAGTTCTGGCCGGTGCTGCCGACGGGGTGAGGCGTTTCAGCGCCTCGCGGCGAGGCCGCCCCCCGCGCTCTCGTCATTTATGGTTTGCACGCGTCGCTTCGCACCTTTCTCCACCCTGGAATGACAAAGTTGTGAGGCATCCCGCTGCAGCCAAGTTATTGACTCAGTCAACTAAATGGTTGATCCTGTCGAGAGCAGGAGGACTTCCCATGACCATCCACGACCACCCCGGCAAGGAGCGCATCGATACGGTGCGCGCCTTCAATCGCTTCTACACCCGCCAGATCGGCCTGCTCGACGAGGGCCTCCTGAAGAGCCCGTTCTCGCTGACCGAGGCGCGGGTGCTCTATGAACTTGCTCATCGCGACGGGCTGGTCGCCAGCGATCTGGTGCGCGACCTCGGCCTCGACCCGGGCTATGTCAGCCGCCTCTTGAAGAAATTCGAGGAGCGTGGCCTGGTCGAGCGCGAAGCCAGCGAGGCGGACGCGCGCCGATCATCGATCGCGCTGACGCCGGCGGGCAGGCAGGCTTTCGCGCCGCTCAACCAGGATTCGCATGACCAGGTGCGCGCGCTGCTCGACCGCTTGCCGCCGGTCGACCAGGAGCGGCTGGTCAACGCCATGCGCACCGTCCAGGACCTGCTCGGGGAAAGGCCCGAACCCAAGGTGCCTTACATCCTGCGGCCGCTCCAGGTCGGCGACATCGGCTGGATCACGCGCCGTCAGGGCATGCTCTACACCGAGGAGTATGGCTGGGACGGAACCTATGAGGCGCTGGTCGCCGAGATCCTCGCTGAGTTCGTCAAGAAATTCGATCCAAAGTGGGAGCGCGCCTGGATCGCCGAGCGCGAAGGCGAGGTGGTCGGCTCGGTCTTCGTCGTGCGCAAGTCGTCCGAGGTGGCGAAGCTGAGGCTGCTCTATGTCGAGCCGTCGGCGCGCGGACTGGGCATCGGCCGGCGGCTGGTCGACGAATGCATCGCCTTTGCCCGCGCCAAGGGCTACAAGACGCTGACGCTTTGGACCAACGACATTCTGGGCTCGGCTCGCCGCATCTACCAGGCTGCGGGTTTCCAGCTGGTCGACGAGGAGCGCCATCATTCCTTCGGCAAGGATCTCGTCGGCCAGACCTGGGATTTGGAGCTGTAGTTCTCCCTTCTCCCGCAGCATCGGGAGAAGGGAGAGTCGTCTCAATTGTTGATCGGCACCCGGATCTCCACCCCGCCATTGCCAGTATGTCCATCGATTCGAGCCGTAGCGTTCGAATTCCGGCGCGTCGGCTCCTCGCATTTGGCGCGCTACTGTAGCGGCGGCGCCGACAGCCAGTTTGATCGAATTGCGCACTGGGCAATAATGAGCGCCGGGCATGCCGCTGCGAGGTGGGATCGAAGCGGCAATGCGGATAGGCGGGAAGGTGTCCCGATGACGACGGCGACGGCCGATCAGGTGTTCCGGTTTGGCGGTTTCACGCTCGATCTCGCCATGGGCACGCTGCGCGGCGTGAACGAGCCGCTGTTCCTGCGCCCGAAAGCATATGCGCTGCTTTCGCATCTCGCCCGCAACATGGGTCGCGTCGTGCCGAAGTCGGAATTGATGGATGTCGTCTGGCCCGACGTTTATGTCACCGAGGATTCGCTCACCCAGTCTGTGCGCGAAATCCGCAAGGTGCTGGGCGACGACATGGTTCGCAC
>NZ_RZSA01001210.1:0-1738 GCF_003998075.1 Mesorhizobium sp. M2A.F.Ca.ET.037.01.1.1
ATCTACAGGGGCTCGATCGGCCTATGAGCAGGAAACGCACGGTCGTCCTGATCTCAGGGCGCGGCTCCAACATGACGGCGCTGATCGCGGCCGCCGCCGATCCAAGCTATCCGGCCGAGATCGTCGGCGTGATCTCCGACCGCGCGAACGCCGCCGGCCTCGGCATCGCCCAGTCGCGCGGCATCGCCACCAAGGTGATCCAGCGCGCCGACCATGCGAGCAAGGATGCCTATGACGCCGCGCTCGACGCCGCGCTCACCGGCTTCGGCGCCGAGATCGTGGCGCTTGCCGGCTATATGCGCATCCTCGGCCGCGGCCTCGTCGAGAAATGGCAGGGGCGCATGGTCAACGTCCACCCTGCTTTGCTGCCCGCCTTCAAGGGGCTGGACACGCACGCGCGGGCGATCCGCGCGGGCGTGCGCATCCATGGCTGCTCGGTGCATTTCGTCACGCCGGAGATGGATGACGGCCCGATCATCGCGCAGGCCGCCGTGCCGGTGATGGTCGGCGACAATGAGGACACGCTTGCCGCGCGCGTGCTGAAGGCCGAGCATCGGCTCTATCCGCTGGCGCTAGGCCTCGTCGCCGAGGGCAAGGCGAGCATGGAAAAGGGCCACACCGTGCTTGCCCATTTCGCCGACGATGCAGAGAACGCAAGCTCGGTCGTGATGGCGCCGGACCCGCTGCGCGAGGAGACCGACCTCGAGCATCTGGCGCGGATCACGCCGTAGGGCCCTGGCCGGGAATTGCAGCATGGCGCTTACCCCTGAACTGCGGAGCCAACCCCTGGGTCAAACCGAAACGGACCGGCTGCGTAAGGCTTGGATCGACAGATTAGGCAGCGGCCCGTTTGCCCCCTTCTACATCGACGAGATCAAGCAGAAGGCCCGCGCCCGACTGGACAAGCAATCGTGGTCCTGAACAATGCCCGCGAGACAATTGCTTATCTTACGCCACGCCAAGTCGAGCTGGGATGACCCCAAGCTTGCCGATTTCGACCGGCCGCTCGCCCCGCGCGGGCAAAAGACCGCGCCGCTGATCGGGCGCGAGCTTTCGCGGCGTGGCTGGCTGCCGGATCTGGCTCTGGTCTCGCCGGCGCTGCGCGCCCGCGATACTTGGCGGTTGGTCGCCCAGGAGCTGCCGAAGCATGTGTCCGCGGATTTCGCGGAAGAGCTCTACGAGGCGGAGGCCGGCGCTATCCTGGCGCACGTGCGGCAGGTCAAGGCGACCAACCTGCTCGTGATCGGCCACAACCCCGGCCTCCAGCAGTTTGTGTTGCGGCTGGCCGGCGCCGGGTCGGATGAGAGCGTTTTCAAGAAGATCGAAGCGAAGTTTCCGACGGCGGCGCTCGCGCGGTTTACAGTAAAGGGCAACTGGGCGAATCTGGATTTCGGCGGCGCTCGGCTGACGCATCTCGTCAGGCCGAGGGATTTGGAGTAGACCCCGAAGCTGCCAATCTCCCGCCGCAAACAAAGGCGGCGGAGCAAGCCCGCCGCCTTTGGCAAAGCCTGAGACGTTAAACCTCAATTGCCCCAGATGCCCTGGCCCGGATCATGCCAGGCCTGCGACGGCGCCGATCCGGTGGTCATCGAGGTGTCGACATTGGTAGGCTTGGCGGGCTCGTGCTTGCGTACCGAGGCGGTGAGCCCGCGATCGACGCCGGCGGTCGGCTGGTTGACGTTGTCCGCGCCGTAATGATCGCTGCCGGCGAAGGCAGAACCCATGGCGAGAAGTATGG
>NZ_RZSA01001211.1:0-1736 GCF_003998075.1 Mesorhizobium sp. M2A.F.Ca.ET.037.01.1.1
GTCCACCGTCCGGTCCGCCAATCCACACCATCGCCATTCGCCTGCCATAAGCGAGACAGCCGATGTCCTGCTACGAGATCATCGATCCGCGCTTCGGCGACCTTATCGATCCGGTCGCCTTCCTAGAGACGCTGCACACCGGCAACCGCTGGGCGGAAGGGCCGGTCTATTTCGCCGACCTGCGCACGTTGGTCTGGAGCGACATTCCCAACGACCGCATGCTGCGCTGGGACGAGGAGACCGGCGCGGTTTCGCTGTTCCGCGGCAATGTCGCTAATCCGAACGGCAGCACCCGCGACCGCGAAGGCAGGCTTGTCACCTGCATGCAGGGCGAGCGCCGTGTCGTGCGTACCGAATGGGACGGCTCGATCACCGTGCTCGCGGACTCCTTCGAGGGAAGGCGGCTCAACTCGCCGAACGATGTGGTGGTCAAGTCGGACGGCAGCATCTGGTTCACCGATCCCAACTACGGCATCATCTCCGATTATGTCGGGCGCCGGGCCGACCAGGAGCAGCCCGGTTGCCGCGTCTACCGCATCGATCCGCAATCCGGCCGCATCGCTGTCGTCGCCGATGATTTTTCGATGCCCAACGGCCTTGCCTTCTCGCCCGACGAGAAGACGCTCTACATCGCCGATTCCGGTTATCTGACCGACCGCAGCGCGCCGCACCACGTCAGGTCGTTTGACGTTGCCGGCGACAGGCTGGTAAATTCGCGTGTGTTCGCCGAAATATCGCCGGGCATTCCGGACGGGTTTCGGATTGATATCGCCGGCAACCTCTGGATCAGCGCTTGGGACGGCGTCCAGTGCCACACGCCGGCCGGTGAATTGATCGGCAAGATCCTGGTGCCGGAGATGGTGGCGAATGTGGCATTTGGCGGCGCGCGGCACAATCGGCTCTTCATCACGGCGACGACTTCGGTCTATGCCGTGTTCCTGAACGTGCGCGGCGTGAAATATCCGTTCCGCACGTAGAAAGGCTTCGGGCAGGCACCGCCCGGCGGCGGGTTGGGTGGTTTGAGTTGGACACGAAGCAGCTTCAGGTATTCATCGCCGTCGGCTCGGCGGGCAGCTTCTCGAAGGCCGCCCTCGACCTTAATGTCACCCAGCCGATGATCACGCGCCATATCCGCGGGCTCGAGGAAGAGCTCGGCGTCGAGTTGTTCCACCGCAACGGTCGCGGCGTGGTGCTGACCGAAGCCGGAGCGCTCCTGAAATCGCATGCCGACGAGATCGTCGAGCGCATGCGGCTCGCGCAGAACGCCGTATCCAATCTCAGGGCTTCGCCACGCGGCAGGTTGGTGCTCGGCGTTCCGCCCTCCGTCGGGACGGTGCTGACGGTGCCGCTGGTCAAGAAGATCAAGAACGAGTTCCCGAACGTCGCCCTGCAGGTCATCGAAGGCTTCAGCGGCCACATCCTGGAGTGGCTGATCGCCGGCCGCATCGACGCTGCGGTGCTTTACAACTCGCCCAATCACCCTTCGGTGCTGACCGAGCCGCTCGCCGATGACGAGCTTTTCCTGATCGGCCCGGCGCTGCCAGAGCCTCTGCTGCCGCGCGGTCCGGTTGGCCTCGGCGTGCTAGCGGAACTGCCGATGATCCTGCCAAGCCGGCCGCATGGTCTGCGCCGGCTGATCGACAACATCGTCGCCGAACACGGCATCTATCCGCGCATCGAGATGGAATTGGAGGCGATGCCGTCGACGCTGCTGCTTGTCGAGGAGGGCGGCGGCT
>NZ_RZSA01001212.1:0-1735 GCF_003998075.1 Mesorhizobium sp. M2A.F.Ca.ET.037.01.1.1
CCAATCTTTTGGCGGAGCGTTTCGGGCTGTCGCCGAAAAGCTCGGCGGCATCGGCGAGGCAGGCCTTGGTCAGGCTCTTCTCGGAGCGCTTCAAGAGCTTGCGCAGAAGCTTCGTCTCGTCGGCGGGGCCGAGCGGCTCGCCTTCGGCATCGAGCAGCGCGCGCATGACGAAGACGTCGTGCAGTTCGCCGAGCTGCTCGCCGAGCTTGTCGACCGCCTTGCGGCGCGCCTTGATCGGCGTCGGCCACAGGCGGCCGAGCAGCGACAGATGCATGGAGTGCGTCTTGGCCGCCTTGCGCAGGTTGTGAAAATCCTCGTCCTCGCCGCGCGCCTCCGCCTTGTCGAGCGCCTTCTTCGCCCGCCGCAAGGTGGCGCGGGCGCCGTCGGCCAGGATGTCGGCCGCCTGTTCCGGCAGGTCGGGCAGCGCCAGCCTGTCGATACGCTCCAGGCCTTCCCGGCAGGCGGCCACGGCCGCGTTGATGGCGGCGTCGAGGCCCGGGCCGGCATGAAGCTCGTGCTGGCGCAGCACCAGCCGTTCGCGCACGGGATCGAGACCGCCGCCTGCGGATTGTTCCGGAAAGGCATCGGCGAGGCGGTCGACGGTCTCGATGAGCGCCGTCGCCTCGCGCGGGCCGGCGAGCAGCGCCGAGACCTGCTTGTAGCATTCATTCTCGGTCCGGCAGAACGGTTCGTCCCCGGAACGAACCACGCGCAGCAAGGCGCGCACGCTCTTCAGCCGCTTGCGGCATTTGTGCAGGCCCTGCTCCGGCTTCTCGCGCGCCGTCTCGAGATGGCTGATGGCCCTGCCGATCTTGTCGGCCAATATGCGCCTGACCTCGCCGGTCAGCGGCAAGCGCGGATCGATGCGGAAGCTCATGCGGCGATCTCCGGTATCCCCCCGAGGGCCAGCGACGCGTTGTAGAACCTCGACTCGCCGGTGACCTCGCGACCGAGCCAGTCGGGCAGCATTTCGTCAGATACGTCCTCCGGCGTCTCCAGCTCCGCGATCACCAACCCCGCGAGCTTGCCGCCGAAAACATCGACTTCATAGAGATAGCCACGGTGTCTAACATGGTGGCGTGTCTTCTCGATGACACGTCCGATGGCAAAGGCCATCAATTCCTCGGCCTCGGCAAGCGGGATCGAATATTCGAATTCGTCGCGTTCGCGCGCCCTGACGCCGAACTTCAACGTCAGCTTGGCGGAGCGCCCGTCCGAGATGCGCACGCGCACGGTGCGGCCGGGCTGGGCGGCGACATAGAACTGGCGAATGCGGATCTCCGCCTCGACCTCGTCTCGCCAGGCGGAACTGGAGACCAGGAATTTACGCTCGACTTCCTTGCCCATGGCCGCGCACTAAAGCCTGTGGGGGCAGTGAAGGCAAGCCGGTTCAGAGGTCAAATTTGACTTTAATCAATCGATTGATTAAACATTGAGGTATGGACAGGCAATCAATTGCGAAAAGGCAGCAGCGCGAAGCCACCACCGCCGACCAAACACGCGCGGCGCTGGTGCACGCGGCGCTCAAGCTGTTCGGGCGGCAGGGGTTCGACGGCACGTCGACGCGCCAAATCGCGGCGGAAGCCAAGGCCAATATCGGCTCGATCGCCTATCATTTCGGCGGCAAGGAAGGCCTGCGCGCCGCCGCCGCCGACTTCATCGTGGAAACCATCCAGGGCATCGCCGGCCAGGCGCTGGGCGGCGCCCAGGGGACCGCCCCAGCAAACCCGGAAGC
>NZ_RZSA01001213.1:0-1734 GCF_003998075.1 Mesorhizobium sp. M2A.F.Ca.ET.037.01.1.1
TGCCGATGGCGGTGATCAGCGGCGCCAGCCGGAACGAACCGCGCAGCGGCCGGTAGGCCACCTTCTCGATCGTCCAGTTGTAGAGGCTGGTCAGAAGCATCGCCACGATCATCATGATCAGAAGCGCCACCACGACCGGCACCGAATAGAACAACGCGCCGAGGATCAGGAAGACGATGAGCGCGGTGAAGGCGCCGACCATGAAAATGTCGCCATGGGCGAAATTGATCATGCCGATGATGCCGTAGACCATCGTATAGCCGATCGCGATCAGCCCATAGATAGATCCCAGCGTCAGCCCATTGATAAGCTGCTGGACGAAGTACTGCATATTTACGCGGCTCCCCTGGAATGTCGCCCGTTTTCGGATCGCACTCCTTGTCGTATTTCCCCTAGTCGTAAAGTTTCGAGCCCGGATTGCAACGTGATTTTTCAATCGCTCTGCGTGGTTTGGAAGCACCCGGTCCGATTGCCCGTTTTTTCACACCCGACCCCTGGACTATCGCGGACCCTAGCATTGGCACAACGCAATGTCTTTGACGATTCAACCCTATGATGGGCCTCGTGTCGAAGAAACCAGCGTCAAAATAAGTTGATGAGAAGAATCCTTGCGCCAACCGAAGCGCCCGGTTTCCCGTCACCGCACCTTCCGCTAGGTCAGGATTCCGTCATCTGTGACGGGCATGTGACGGTGCGGCGCCCTTCGGCCGAAGGCGCCGCGCCACAACAGAATGCTCGAAGCGACGTCTCAGTAAGCAGAGCCTCCCTCGCCATTGAGACTGTGCTTTTCAGTGCCTTTGAGCGGCGGATTGAAGACGCTCACCAGCACCATGTCGCCGGCGCTGTCGGCGCGCAGGAAATGGTCGTCATGGGCATCAAGCACATAGACCGTGCCCGGCTCGACGCGATGGACGGTGCCGGTCATGTCCTCGACCTCGCCGGTGCCGGAGATGCAGTAGCAGGCCTCCAGGTGCCGCCGATACTGCAGTCGCGATTCGCTGCCGGCGCGCACCACCGTGTGACATATGGTGAAGCCCATGCCGTCGTGGCTTGTCAGCAGCCGATGGCTGGTGCCGTTGCCCCAATCGACAAAGAAGTCAGTTTTTTCTACATCAGCCAATTGTCTGGTGAACATCGTCGTCTTTCCATGAAACCAGGTTTGAGAAGCGGCGGCGCGCCTCGAATTCGGCGGCAGGCATCGACTTTTTGGTCTCGCCCGGTTAGATTTTGCGCCGTCAGTCCAGATCAATGACTCAGGTTGTATCGTGCTTCAAATGATGGATTTTGGCACTTTCTGTTAGAGAATTTTACAGATGGATTATCTGCCGCTGAATGCGATCCGGGCCTTCGAGGCGACCGCTCGCCATCTCAGTTTCTCCGCGGCCGGCGAGGAACTGCATGTCACTCACCCTGCCATCAGTCACCAGATCAGACGGCTGGAGGAGTGGCTTGGCGTCGCATTGTTTCATCGCGACGCCCGCAAGGTGCGCCTGACGGAGGCCGGGCTGATCCTGCAGGCGTCCGCGAGCGCGGCGCTGGCGGAGCTGGGCGCGACCTGTCGCCGCATTCGCAGAAGCGCCGCCCAGGCATCGCTGTCGGTGGGTTGCATTCCCTCGATCGCCAGCCGCTGGCTGGTGCCGCGCCTGTCGGATTTCACGGCGCGCCATCCCGAGATCGCGATCCGTGTAGCCTACGCCAAGGCCGAGGATCGGCTCGAGGACGACAACGACATCC
>NZ_RZSA01001214.1:0-1730 GCF_003998075.1 Mesorhizobium sp. M2A.F.Ca.ET.037.01.1.1
GATCAGCGGCAGCACGCCGAAAATGCCGATGATGATCAGCGCCGGCAGCGACAGGAGTCGGTTGCGTCGCGCGCTGGTCTTCACCGCCTTGGCTTCGAACAACGCGGCCTTGGAGGGCGGGGCTGAGGAGAGAGCAGCTGTCGTCATCAGTCTTTCAGGACGCGGGCGGCGTCCTCCTCGAACTGGATGCCGACCTTGACGCCGGTCTCGTAGGTCACCGCGCTCGAACGGCTGTTCTGGTGGCGCACGATGAAATTCTCGCCGCCGCCATCGAGCTTGACGTGGTAGTGCGTGTCGGTGCCGAAATAGACGATGTTGGAGAGCGTGCCGGCGATCGTGCCCTTGGCCGGATCGGGGACCAGATCGGCATGCTCGGGACGAACCACCAGCGTCACCTCGCCGGTCGGATTGAAGCCTTCCGGATAGCCGGCGCTGATCGTCGCGTTGCTGGCGAACTTGACTGTCGCCACGCCGGCCTGCTTCGATACCACCGTGCCCGGCAGGAAATTGGTCTCGCCGATGAAGTCGGCGACGAAACGTTCGGCCGGCCGGTCATAGATGTCGCGCGGCGCGCCGACCTGCAGGATCTTGCCGGCCGACATCACCGCGATGCGGTCGGACATGGTCAGCGCTTCTTCCTGGTCATGGGTCACGAAGATGAAGGTGATGCCGGTCTCGTGCTGCAGCCGCTTCAGCTCGATTTGCATTTCCTTGCGCAGCTTGTAGTCCAGCGCCGACAAAGGCTCGTCGAGCAGCAGCACCTTCGGCTGCGGCGCCAGCGCCCGGGCCAGCGCCACGCGCTGCTGCTGGCCGCCGGAGATCTGGCTGGTGCGGCGCGCCTTCAGCGCCTCCATCTTGACCAGCTTCAGCATCTGGGCGACGCGGGCCTCGATCTCCGCTTTCGGCTTGCCGAGCATCTCCAGCCCGAAGCCGATATTCTGCGCCACCGTCATGTGCGGGAACAGCGCATAGCTTTGGAAGACGGTGTTGACCGGACGTTTGAACGGTGGCAGCGGCGCGATGTCCTGGCCGTGCAGCAGGATCTCGCCGGCGCTCGGGAAATCGAAGCCGGCAATCAATCTCAGCAGCGTCGTCTTTCCGCATCCAGACGGACCGAGCAGCGTGAAAAACTCATTTTCGCGGATCGACACCGAAACCGTGTCGAGGGCGGCTACCTGGTTTTCGCCGGTTCCGAAAACCTTGCGAACACCGCGAACTTCGATCGCGTTCTTACCCGGTTGTTCCGGCACGATTACCCCATTGAGAGAGCCTGCTCTTTCCGGCAGGTGTGTTCCTGTTTGATTGTGACCATAAGCCGTGGGGCTTGGCAACTGCGGAGCTGCTACCTGATTTTCAAATGCAATTCCCATGCCGCACCTCAGGCCTGATAGGTGACCCTGCCGCCACAGATGGTGGTGACCGGGCGCACCGTGTGCAGCGCTTCCGGCGCGGTCGCCTCGATATCGGCCGACAAGACGACGATGTCGGCGAGATAGCCGGTCTTCAGGCGACCTTTGCGATCTTCCATGAACTCCGCATAGGCGCCCTCGACGGTGTAACCCTGGATCGCTTCTCGCAACGAGAAGCTCTGGTCGGGCATGCCTTCCGCCCAAGGCTTGCGCATGACTGCCGCCTGGATGGACAGGATCGGATCGACCGGAGAAACTGGCCAGTCGGACGCGAACACCACGCGCGCGCCGGCGTTTTTCAGCGTGCGCCAGGCATAGCTC
>NZ_RZSA01001215.1:0-1730 GCF_003998075.1 Mesorhizobium sp. M2A.F.Ca.ET.037.01.1.1
CGCCTATGACATCGGCACGACCGTCGGCACCATCGGCAGGGCCTATCAGCTGCTGCGCGAACGCGGTCTGGTGAGCGGCGAGGTCGGGCGCGGCACCTATGTGCTCGGCCAGCGCGCCGAGGCGCCGAAACCTGACGTCGAACCTGGCTTGCAAGGCACGCGCCCCATCGACGCGCCGAGCGGCAAGCTGCGCTTCGACAGCACCGCCGCGCCCGATGTCGGCCAGGGCGCCGTGATCGCCGACATGCTGGCGCGCACCGCGCAGGAACATCCGTACGATATCTCGAGCTACACGCGTGATTTTCCCGAGCGCTGGTACGAGGCGGGCAGCCGCTGGTTGGCGCGGAATTCCTTCCGCCCCTCGCCCGATTCGATCGTGCCGACGCTGGGCACCCATGCCGCGGTCATGGCGGCGATCGCGGCGCTGACCATGCCCGGCGACTACGTTGTCTTCGAGCACCTCACCTATTCCCAGATCGCGCGCAGCGCCGGGCTGATTGGGCGACGCATCGCGCTGGTCTCGACTGACGACAACGGCATCGACCCGGATGATTTCGAGCGCGTCTGCGCACAGAAACATCCAAAGGTCATGTTCCTGATGCCGACCGCGAAGAACCCCACGCTGGTGACGCTGTCGGCGGAGCGGCGCCAGGCGATCGCGCGGATCGCGCGGGAGTACAATGTCGCGCTGGTCGAGGACGACCTTTACGGCGAGCTCACCGACGACCCGACGCCGTTGCTGGCCGAATATGCGCCCGAGCCCACCATCGTCGCCGGCGGCCTGTCGAAGTCGGTCGCCGCCGGCGTGCGCGGCGGCTGGCTTTCCTGCCCGCCGGCCTACCGCCACCGCATCCTTGTCGCCCACAAGATGATGACCGGCGGCCTGCCATTCCTGCTGGCCGAAGTCGGCACGAGGCTGGTGACGTCGGGGCAGGCAAGCGGTATCCGCAAGCGCTGCATTGCCGAAATCCAGGCGCGCCTTGCCATCGTGCGCGAGGTGCTGGCGGGCTTCGACTTCAAGGCGCGGGACAACGTGCCCTTCGTCTGGCTGACCTTGCCCGACCCGTGGCTGTCCGGCACCTTCAAGAACGCCTGCCTGGCACAGGGCGTGCTCATCGACGACGAGGACGAGTTCAAGGCCGGCCGCTCCGAGCAGGTTTTTCACGGCGTGCGCTTCGGCGTCTCGCAACCGCGGCAAAGCCAGGATGTCGCCGGCGGCGTCGCCGTCATCCGCCGCCTGCTCGACGAAGGCCGCGCCGGCTACGACAGTTTTTCCTGATCAAGCCTGAAAGCCCAGACCTAAGCACCGCCGGAGTGGCAGTTTTCCGGCGTTTTCCCTATCTGGTGGGGGTGTATCGCGCGAAAGCTTGCGATAAGAGGAGACTCGAAGAACCTCCCCTCTCCCACGGACAAAAATCGCCGCTCATGACCATTTCCAATTCCGTGCCGATCACCCCCGAGCTCGTCGCCGCGCATGGGCTGAAGCCCGACGAATACCAGCGCATCCTGGATCTGGTCGGCCGCGAGCCAAGCTTCACCGAGCTCGGCATCTTCTCGGCGATGTGGAACGAGCACTGCTCCTACAAGTCCTCGAAGAAATGGCTGCGCACCCTGCCGACCAGCGGTCCGCAGGTCATCCAGGGTCCGGGCGAGAATGCCGGCGTGGTCGACATCGGCGACGGCGACTGCGTCGTCTTCAAGATGGAGAGCCACAACCACCCCTCCTACAT
>NZ_RZSA01001216.1:0-1729 GCF_003998075.1 Mesorhizobium sp. M2A.F.Ca.ET.037.01.1.1
GCCAGGGACTGAGCAAGCATTTCGGCGGCATCCGCGCCTTCACCGATGTCGGGTTTCAAGCCCGGCGAGGTGAGGTCACCGCGGTGATCGGCGACAATGGCGCCGGCAAGTCGACTCTCATCCGTTGCCTGGTCGGCGTGCATGTGCCCGACGGGGGCACGATCTATTTCGACGGCCGCCAGCACCCGTTCTCCAATCCGGACGAGGCGCGCAAATCGGGCATCGAGACCGTGCACCAGAACCTGGCGCTGATCGACGAATTGACGGTGGCGCAGAACCTTTTCCTCAACCGTGAGATCGTGCGCCGCATCGGCCCGTTCGCCCTGCTCGACCGCAAGGCGATGAAAGACGAGGCGCGCGCCATGCTGTCGCGGCTGTCGATCAACGTGCCGTCGGTGACCCAGCGCGTCCGGCGTCTCTCGGGCGGCCAGAGGCAGGCGATCTCGATCTGCCGCGCGGCGGGGTCGGGCGCCAAGCTGGTGGTTATGGACGAGCCGACGGCGGCGCTTGGCGTGCAGGAAACGGCAAATGTCGAGGCCCTTATCCGTAAGCTGCGCGAGCAAGGCGTAAGCGTTATCCTGATCAGCCACAATTTTGATCAGGTGCGACGGCTCTCCGACCAGATCTGGGTGATGCGCGCCGGCAAGATGGTGGCGACGGTGCGCTCGTCCGAAACCACCGGCAACGAGCTCGTGGCGCTGGTGACCGGCGCGGCGTGACAGCCGCGCCGCGCATGGAATTTGAAACAAACTAGCGAAGGAGTTCGCCGTGGCGCTGATCCGTGTCGGGCTTGTGGGTCTTGGAGAGGTCGCGCAATCGATCCATCTGCGGGTGTTGGCCGACCAGCGCGACCGCTGGGTCATCGCTGGCGCCCATGACGTTTCACCGAGCCTGGTGAAACTCATCACCTCGCAATACCCAACCGCCAAGGCCTATGAAAGCGCCGAGGCGCTGATCAATTCGCCGGATATCGACGCGGTCTTCGTGCTCTCACCGGACGACACGCACAGCCGCTTCGTCCGCGCCGCGATTACAGCCAACAAGCATGTCCTGCTCGAAAAGCCCGCCTGTCTGACGGTGCGCGAGATCGACGAGCTGATGGCGCTGAGCAGGGACTACGAAAAGACAATCTTCATCGGCTATATGCGCCGCTACGCGCCGGCCTATCTGGCGGCGCGAGACGAGTTGCCGGCACACGGAGACATCACCCATGTGCGCATTTTCGACCTGATCTCGGAAGGCCGGCATTTCCTGAAGAAGAGCCAGAACATCCTCTATCCGCGGGACATCGACCCGGCGATCCTTTCGCGCGGTGCCGAGGAGCGCGACGCGCTGATCCGCGAGGTGGTCGGAAAAGACGCCTCGGCCGAGCTCGTGCGCGCCTATCGAGGCCTGACCGCGCTCTCCTCGCACCACATCTCGGCCATGCGTGGCTTGATTGGCGAGCCACAGCGGGTGGTGGCGGCGCACCACACCAATGGCGGCGCCAACACCAGCGTCACCTTCGATTACGGCCACTTCGCCTGCCTCTATGACGCGGTGGTCGACGATCTCGGCCTGTTCGATGCCATGATCGAGGTTCGCTCCAACACCAAACGGGTACGGATCATCTACGACACGCCCTATATCCGCAGCCTGCCGACGCGCCTGGAGGTGACGGAGGCCGGGCCGCTCGGCCCAGTGACGAAGGCCTTCGGACCGCTCTATGGCGATGCCTTCTCCAACGAGC
>NZ_RZSA01001217.1:0-1727 GCF_003998075.1 Mesorhizobium sp. M2A.F.Ca.ET.037.01.1.1
ACTTGTTCAACGAGGACCTGAAACGGTCGAGGCAGATCAGCCTGGCGGAGTGGCAGGCGCGTCCGCTGACCGAGAAAGTCACCGATTGGCTTGCGAGCAAGCTGCACACGCAGCTTTAGGTTCGACACGAAGAGTTTCGCGCTACGATTCACCTGGGTTAGAGCGGATCATCAACAAACATGCAGGATGGTCGTGCCAAACTTTGGGGTTGGCAGGCCCGGTCGGCGGCCGTTTTGTCACGAGCATGTCCGCCGGTCGGGCATCCTTTGGTCTGGGGCACGGAGGAGGAGACAATGCCGATTACGAGACTGTCGAAAGGCGCATTCCTGCCGGACGAGGTGACCTTCCTTGGCCGCGTCCTTGAACTCAGCGCCGGCGCCGACGAAACCGAGGAGCAGCGCGAGCGGCGGGCCTTGCGCATCATCGCGAACTACATGGCGGGGATCACCGACGAGCGGGAGCTGGCTGAGCTATCGCGAAGACCGCTGGGCAGATAACGCTCCAGCGGAGCGGCCAGGCAAAGCAGGGCCGCGATGAAACTTTCGACGGTTTTTCCAGTTCGGTTGCAAGGAGGATCCTCGACATGACCGAACCCGGTGAAGGCAGTTCTCATGGGCGAATTGACGACAAGCAGCTCGTCATTCTGCTGAAGCAAAAAACCGGCATCTCCGATGCTCAAGCCAGGAGGCTGATAAAGGCCGTCGGGCGCGACCGGCCGTCGCTTTTGCGAGAAGCCCGGATCATAAGGGCGCGCGTTCAGACGTCCGCTTCAGGTCGTATGTGACCGGCGGAATGCGGCGCATGTACTACCGGCTTGCGCGACCGTGAAGGCGCTTCGCGGCTTGCGGTTTCGCAGACGGTGCCGCCAGCGGCTCATCGAAGTCCGCCGGCTTGCACGGGCATGCCGTTTGCGCGATGCTGAACGGTCATGACCACCCAGTATCTGGACCACAAACTGGAATGCCCGTTTTGCGGCGTCATCCGTTTGAACATTCCAGCCGATGCCCAACCCGCAACGCCGATCCACTGCGCCGAGTGCGGCGAATATCTCGGCACGTGGGATGAGCTTCAAACAGACTTCGAGCAGCAAGGCGGCACGGATGGCGTTTTCCGGCTGGACGAGGGACGTATCCAAAAGCTCAATTCCAGTCGGTGAGAAGGCCGCCGCCGGCGGCACGGATGCCGGCTGATCGACTGCTCGGCGCGCCGAACATCGGGCCTGAGAAATGGGGCATGAGAGCATCCGCCAGGTCCTTGACGCTTCAAACCCGTAAACCCATATCGAAGCCGGGCGCAGACCGCCGCGGTCCCCGCCCCTATCAAACTCAAATTGTTCGTTCGACTTGGAGGATCTTATGAACGATCGGATGTTCGACAGCCCTGTTTTCGTCAAGAGCGGAAACAGCCTTGTCCAGGAGATCGCGTGCCTCGAGGACGCCCTGGAATTCCTCTATGAATGGCCGAAGAACCGGCGCGGGCCGATCTATGAAACGGCGCTGCGCGCTTGCCAGAGGGCCTTCGACAGCGGTTTTCCGCTGACGGCCGCCAGAGAGGCATTTTGCGGTTTCGCAAAATCCGCCAGAATCCATGAAGACGTGAGCACCACCTTGCCCTGGATGGTCGGCCAAGGCCGCAAGGGCGGCGGGCTGACCGCGTAGCATCGCTGCGGATCGAGGGAGTTTTGCGATGTTCGCCAAACCGTTCGAAAAACCAATCCGCGTCTGGGT
>NZ_RZSA01001218.1:0-1727 GCF_003998075.1 Mesorhizobium sp. M2A.F.Ca.ET.037.01.1.1
GTACCGGGACGCCTGCCGTGTGAATATCTTCGCGCACGATGAACATCTATAGTGTTCCCGCCCTTCACCGGCAACGCAGGCCGGGACGCGAAAGCGTCGCAGCCCGTGCCTCGAGGATCGGATGGAAACCAATCCGTCGATCGCCGCATTGCACAATTGCGGGCCGCCTGCACAATAGGCGCATGTCCACCGGTTCGTTGACCATCCTTGTTATCGACGAGAACCGCATCCGCGCCTCGATCATCGAGGCCGGGTTGCGGGACGCAGGCCATCGCCATGTCACGGTGATCCATGACGTGGCCGGCATTGCCCGGCGCATCGCCGAGATCGAGCCGGACGTCATCGTCATCGATCTGGAAAATCCCAACCGCGACATGCTGGAGAACATGTTCCAGCTGTCGCGCGCGGTGAAGCGGCCGATCGCCATGTTCGTCGACCGCTCCGACCAGGCCTCGATCGAGGCCGCAGTCGATGCGGGCGTGTCCGCCTATGTCGTCGACGGGCTGAAGAAGGAACGCATCAAGCCGATCCTCGACATGGCGATCAGCCGCTTCAACGCCTTCTCGCGCATGGCGCGCGAATTGGAGGAGGCGCGCAGCGAGCTGGAGAACCGCAAGGTCATCGACCGGGCCAAGGGCATATTGATGAAGTCGCGGGGCTTGAGCGAGGAGGCTGCCTACACGCTTCTGCGCAAGACCGCCATGAACCAGAACCGCAAGATCGCCGAGATCGCCCAGAGTCTGGTGACCGCGGCGGGATTGCTGGGACCGCTGGAGGGCGAATGAGCATGGCGCACGAAATCACCGCCGGCTTCATGCCGCTCTTCGACAGCGCCGTTCTGGTCGTGGCCGGCGAGATAGGCTTTGCCGCCCGCGAGGGCATCGAGCTCAAGCTGCAGCGTGAGACCTCCTGGGCCAACATCCGCGACCGCATCGCCATCGGCCATTTCGACGTCGCCCATATGCTGGGGCCGATGCCGCTCGCCTGCAGCCTCGGCCTCACGCCGCTTGCCTCGGAGACCATCGTGCCCTTCTCGCTCGGGCTCGGCGGCAACTGCATCACCGTGTCCAACGCGGTTTGGGACGGCATGGCGACGCAAGGTGCCGCGCCCGACCTCGATCCGGCGCGCGCGGGGTCGGCGCTTGGCGCTCTGATCCGCGAGCGGGCGGGTGCCGGCCGCGAGCCGCTGCGCTTCGCCGTCGTGCATCCGCATTCCGGGCATAATTACGAGCTGCGCTACTGGCTGGCCGCCTGCGGCATCGATCCCGACCGCGACATCGAGATCGTCATCGTGCCGCCGCCCTTCATGGCCGATGCGCTGGCTGCCGGCCGCATCGACGGCTATTGCGTCGGCGAGCCTTGGAACAGCGCCGCTGTCGCGGCCGGAACCGGCCGCATCGTCACCGTCAAGGCGCTGCTCTGGCGTAACAGTCCGGAAAAGGTGATCGGCGCGCGTAAGGTGTGGGCCGAGGAGAACCCGGAGGCGCTTGCAGCACTTCTCAGGGCGTTGCATCACGCCGCCCGCTGGTGCCAGGACCCGGCGAACCGCGGCGAACTGGCTGCGCTGATGGCGAAGCCGGCCTTCCTTGGGCAGCCGGAGGCAATCCAGATGCCGGCGCTCACTGGACGCCTTCAACTTGGCGGCGGCGTGGAGCGGCGCGTCGAGGATTTCTTCCTGCCCTTCGACAAGGCGGCGAACTTCCCCTGGAAAAGCCATGCGCTGTGGT
>NZ_RZSA01001219.1:0-1727 GCF_003998075.1 Mesorhizobium sp. M2A.F.Ca.ET.037.01.1.1
TTCCGGGACCAAGATCGGCACGACCCGCCGCGGCATCGGTCCCGCCTATGAGGACAAGGTGGGCCGGCGCGCGGTGCGGGTGATGGATCTGGCGGATTTGGAAACGCTTCCTTTGAAGGTCGACAGGCTGCTGACGCACCACAATGCTCTGCGTCGCGGGCTCGGCCATCCGGAGGCGACGCATGAGGCGATCATGCAGGAGCTGACCTCGGTGGCCGGCGAGATCCTGCCTTACATGGACCGCGTCTGGAAGGTGCTCGACGACAAACGCCGCGCCGGCGAGCGCATCCTGTTCGAGGGAGCGCAGGGCACGCTGCTCGACATCGACCACGGCACCTATCCCTTCGTCACCTCGTCCAACACGGTCGCGGGGCAGGCAGCCGCCGGTTCCGGCGTCGGTCCGGGCGTCATCGGCTATGTGCTCGGCATCACCAAGGCCTACACGACGCGCGTCGGCGAGGGGCCGTTCCCGACCGAGCAGAAGAACGAGATCGGCGAGTTTCTCGGCACGCGCGGCCACGAGTTCGGCGTCGTCACCGGCCGCAAGCGCCGCTGCGGCTGGTTCGACGCCGTGCTGGTGCGCCAGGCCGTTGCCGTCAACGGCATCAAGGGCATTGCGCTCACCAAGCTCGACGTGCTCGACGGGCTGGACGAGATCAAGGTCTGCACCGGGTACAGGCTCGACGGAGAGACGATCGATTACCTGCCGGCCAGCCAGGGCGCGCAAGCGCGGGTCGAGCCCATCTACGAGACGCTCGAAGGCTGGAAGGGAACCACCGCCGGCGCCAGGAGCTGGAACGATTTGCCGGCGCAAGCCGTCAAATATGTCCGCTATATCGAGGAGCTGATCGGTGCCCCGGTGGCGCTGCTTTCCACCAGCCCCGAACGGGACGACACGATACTTGTGACCGATCCGTTTCAAGACTAGTTTCACAGCCCTTCCCGGCGTTACGGCTGATTTGCGGCCGGTGGGAAAAGAATGCAGGTCACCTGACGCATGGCAGATTTCATCGCCGTTCTGAAAAAGACGATCGACAATCTCAGCGAGAACACGCCGGAGATGCGGTCGAAGGTCTATGACAAGGCGCGGGTGACAATCGACAAGAAGCTTGCCGATCGCGTTCCACCATTGGCGCCTTCGGTCGTGGATCAGCAGAAGCGCACGCTTGAAGACGCCATCTCCAGCGTCGAGCGCAGTTATGCCAAAAGCGTTCCCGCCGCCGATCCGCTGGCGGAGCTGGAGCATATCTTCTCCTCCATCGACCGCAACAGGAACCAGCCGACCCACTCCCGCCAGCCGGCGCCGCCCGCGGCTGTGCCGGCGCCGGCTAAGCCGGACCCGTTCAAATCAGAACCCCTCAAGCCGACACCGGCGCCCGCCAGGGCCGAACCGTCCTGGCAAAGCGCGCCGAAGGCGGAGCCGGCGCCGCAAAACCCCGTGAAGACCGAGCCGGCCTGGCAAAGCACGGCAAGGACGGAGCCGAGCTGGCAGGCCGCGCCAGAGGCGGAGCCTGCCTGGCAGAAGGCGCCGCCACCGCCGATGCCGTCGCCGCGCGAGGACGATGTCGGCCTGGCGGGCATGGACGCCGCCGACGCCGAGGACGGCAGCGATGTCTTTGCCAATGACGAGCAGCCGGCGGCCGATACTTTCCAACGGCTGCGGCCTCAGCAGCCGCAGCGCAGGCGCGGCTATGGCGGCCTGATCGCTGCCGTCATCGCGCTTTTGG
>NZ_RZSA01000121.1:0-10187 GCF_003998075.1 Mesorhizobium sp. M2A.F.Ca.ET.037.01.1.1
GATTGGGTATGGTTTCGAGATACATCACGATTGCTCGCGTGTGGAAATCGCCCGCCAGCATGTCGAGGCAGTCGCCGACATCGACGTCCGCCATGTCGCCGAGGGAAATGATCCGGGAAAAGCCGACATTGTTCTCGGCCGCCCAGTCGATCAGCGACGTGGCGATGGCGCCGGACTGCGAGATCAGCGCAATGTTCCCGGGCCGCGCCGCCATATGGGCGAAACCGGCGTTGAGCTTCGCCGGGGGAACCATCAGCCCGACGGTGTTCGGGCCAATGATGCGCATGAGCGAGGGCTTGGCCGAATCGAGCATCGCCTGGCGCAGACCATTGGCGTGATTGAGCCCCGCGGTGATGACGACGGCGGCGCGCGTCCCCTTCTCGCCCAGTTCCCGCACGATATCGGGCACAGTCTCGGGAGGGGTCACGATCACGGCCAGATCGGGAACCCCCGGCAGATCGGCGACCCTGCCGTAGCAGCGGTGGCCGACCACCTGCGCATGTTTGGGATTGACCGGCCAGATCTCCCCCTCGAAGCCGCCGCCGACGATGTTGTCGAAGACAACGCGGCCGACCGAGCCAACGCGCTCGGTCGCGCCGACGACAACGACGGATTTCGGTGAGACCGCGTATTCAAGATTTCGGATTGTCATCCTGGAGAACTCCTTGCCGCCACATTCACCGAAGGCGGCTAGCATTCATTGCGCTGGATCAAAGCGCCATCCGACCCCGGCGGCTAGCTACTGCCCTCAAGCTGTCGCTGCTGGCGAAGATCGCCATGGAAGGAGGATCCGATGAGCTATTACTTCAGCAAGAGCCTCGACATGCCGTTCGCGGCGGCGATCGAACACGTCACCAGAAAGCTTGCCGGCAAGGGCTTCGGCATCCTGACGAGGATCGATGTCCAGCACACGATGAAGGTCAAGCTGGGCGTCGACTTCAAGCCATATATGATCCTCGGTGCCTGCAATCCGCATTTCGCATGGCGCGCGCTGCAGGCCGAGGACAAGATCGGCGCGATGCTGCCCTGTAACGTGATCGCGACCGAGACCGCCCCCGGCAAGACCGAGGTGGCGGCGGTCGATCCGATGGTGGCGATGGGAGCGATCGACAACCCGCAACTTGCCGCGACGGCAAAGGATGTCCGGCTTTTGCTGCGGGAAATGATCGACGAGCTTTGACAGCCGTCATGAACGAATCCGTGCTGCGGCGCGCGCTGCTGATCATAGCCGTTCTCGGCCTGGCGCTCGGACTGGGCGTCTGGCGAAACGGTATCGACATCGCCTCGCCCGATACGATCTGGACAGCGGCAACGCTGCCCGTCGTGGCGGCGCTTGCCATCTCGATCCTGCGAGATTTCTGGATCGGCCGGGTCGGCGTCGACACGATCGCGCTGGTTTCGATGTCGGCGGCGCTGCTGCTTGGGCAGGCCTTGGCGGCGGTGGTCGTCGCCATCATGTATGCCGGTGGCACCGTGCTTGAAGATCTGGCACGCGGCCGGGCGGAGCGGAATCTCAGGGCTCTGACCGACAGGGCGCCGCGTGTGGCGCACCGGAAATCCGCACATGGCACCGAAACTGTCGCGATCGACCAGGTGGCGGTCGGCGACGAGCTTCTGGTGCGCGCCGGCGAATTGCTGCCCGTGGACGGCGTCCTGATCGACGCCTCGGCCCAGGTCGATGAGTCGACGGTCACCGGAGAGCCCCTGCCGGAGCGGCGCGGCGCCGGCGACGCATTGCGCAGCGGCACCGTCAATGTCGGCGAGGTCTTTGTCATGCGGGCCTCGGCTATCGCTGACAAAAGCACCTACGCCGCGATCGTGCGCATGGTCGCCGCCGCGCAAACCGCCAAGGCGCCGCTCATACGCATTGCCGACCGTTTTGCCCTGCTCTTGCTTCCGGCCACGCTGCTGATCGCCGCCATCGCCTGGTATCTTTCCGGTGATCCGATCCGCGCTCTCGCCGTCCTGGTGGTCGCGACGCCCTGCCCGCTGATCCTCGCGGCGCCCGTCGCATTCATCGGCGGTGTGTCGCGTGCCGCCCGCGCCGGCATCCTCATGAAGGGCAGCGCGGCGCTGGAGGCGCTTGCCCAGATACGCACCGCGATCTTCGACAAGACGGGGACCCTGACGCTCGGCGGCGCCGAGTTGATCGAGATCGACGTCGCTCCAGGCCAGGGAACCGATGAACCGCTGCGGCTGCTCGCCTCGCTTGAACAGGCTTCGCACCACGTTCTTGCGGATTCGATTGTCCGCATTGCCCGCCATGGGAACCTTTTGCTTTCCCAACCCTGTGATGTCCGCGAGCATCGGGGAGAAGGCCTTGAAGGTCAGGTGGATGGGATGTCGGTCGTGGCCGGATCGAGGCCGCTGGTTCTTGGAAACGGGCCATTGCCCAACTGGGCGGAGAGCGGAGAGAGCCGGTATCGCGACACGCAGGTGCTCAGGGTGTTTGTGGCCATCGATGGCCGGCTTGCCGCTGTTTTCACATTCGGAGACGCCATACGCGAGGATGCGCCCGGCACTGTCGAGGCTTTGCGTTCGGCAGGCGTCACCCGGATAGTCATGCTGACTGGCGATGACGGCGCGGCGGCCGAAAAGGTCTCCGCTTCGCTCGATCTTGATGCCGTCTTCGCCAACGCCACGCCGGCCGACAAGGTTGGGACAGTCGAGGCCGAAAAGGCTGCGGCGCCGACGATGATGGTCGGCGACGGCATCAACGATGCGCCTGCCCTTGCCGCGGCGACCGTAGGCATTGCCATGGGAGCCCGCGGCGGGACAGCTTCGTCCGAGGCGGCGGACGTGGTCGTGCTGACCGACAGGCTGGAACCTGTCGCGGAAGCATTGCGTATCGCCAGGCGCACGCGCGGGATCGCCCTGCAGAGCATCGTCGTCGGGCTGGGGCTCTCGGGCGCGGCGATGATCGCGGCCGCCATGGGGCATATAACGCCGGTGGCGGGAGCACTGCTGCAAGAGGGCATAGACGTCGCCGTCATCGTCAATGCGCTGCGGGCCCTTGGCGACGGGCGTCTCGGCCACGATCGAAATGGGAGAACGTCATGACGCAGGAGAATCTGGTGGTTTGCACCAAATGCGGCGTGGTCAACCGCCTGCCGCCGAACCGAAACAGCGCCGAAGCGCAATGCGGAAAATGCGGCGCCCGGCTGTTTTCCGGGGTCCCGCAGGACATCGACGCAGCGAACTTCGACCGTCAGATCGGGCGCGGCAGCCTGCCCGTCCTGGTCGACGTCTGGGCTCCGTGGTGCGGTCCCTGCAAGATGATGGCGCCGGCCTATGAGGCCGCCGCCAAGGCGCTGGAGCCTCGCATCCGGCTGGTCAAGCTGAATTCCGACAAGGAGCAGGCCATCGCGGCGAGGCTGGGCATTCGCGGTATCCCCACCGTGATCCTGTTTCACCGCCAGCGGGAAATCGCGCGCGTATCGGGGGCGATGAGTGCCGGCCAGATCGTCAATTGGGTTCGCGGTCATGTGCCGACAGGCACCAGTTGAGCCGCGAGCCGATGCCCGTTTGACCTTGATCAAGGTCACCTCCGATCGCCGCGATAGGAATGGCCTCGAAGGAGTCTGCCATGACCAGCTTGCACGACCTCACCCCGAAATTCAGGAACATCCGCCTGCTTCTCGCACGCGAAAAAGGTCATCCGGAAGGAGACCGCGAGGAAGGCTACGATGTGCTCGCACCGCTCACCAATGAGGGACGGCTGGACGCGGAGGAGTGGAAATCGCACAAGGGCTTCTGCCGCGTCCGCCGCTTCCGCACCGGCGAGGACGATCTTGTCGGCCGCCTGCGGCGCAAGCCGGGTGGCCAATGGTATTTCGATTACGCCGAAAGCGATCGTGACGACGAGGTCGGCTTTCATCTCGGCGAGGAGCGCTTCCTCACTGGCGAGTACGTCTCGATCAAGCGCAACGGGGCCATGCACACCTACCAGGTGGCCCGGGTCGAGCAGCCATAGCGCAGCTCGGCAAGCCGTCCGGGAGAAGAATGTCGCGCTGCGTGCCTGTTTTCATCGGCCATCCCGACCCGCCCCTGACCGACTCTGCCGGCCAGGGACGAACCGGCTAAAGCAGATGCCACGGCTAGGCGAACGCGCGGTCCAGGACCGTCAAGGCTTAAGGACGGCGGCGCCACTCAGCCTGCCCATGCGCAAATCATCCAGCGCCTGGTTCGCCCGCTCCAGCGGATAGACCTTTGTGTGCGTGCGCACCCGGGCGTCCCTCGCGATCGGAAAGAACTCCTCGGGGTCCCGGCGGGTCAGGTTGGCGACCGACACCAATTCCCGTTCTTCCCACAGAAGCCTGTAGGGCATCGATGGAATGTCGCTCATATGGATGCCGCCGCAGACCACCCGGCCGCCCTTGCGGACAGCCCGCAACGCGGCCGGCACCAGTTCGCCGACCGGCGCGAAAATGATCGCGGCGTCAAGTTCGACCGAAGGCAATTCATCGGACGCCCCTGCCCAGGCAACGCCCAATGAGCGCGCGAATTCCTGTGCCTGGATGTCGCCAGGCCGCGTGAAGGCAAAGATCTCACGTCCCTGCCAGATTGCGACCTGCGTGATGATATGCGCGGCGGCGCCGAAGCCAAAGATGCCCAGCCGGCGGCCATCGCCGGCCTTCTTGAGACAGCGCCAGCCGATCAGACCAGCGCACAGGAGCGGCGCCAGCGACACCGGATCCGCGGCGGCATCGAGCTCGAAGGCGAAATGCTCGTCGGCAACGACATGACTGGCGAAGCCGCCGTCGCGCGTGTAGCCGGTGAAGAGCGGCTGGTCGCAGAGGTTTTCGGCGCCGGCGTTGCAATAGGGACAATGTCCGCACGTGTGCCCCAGCCACGGAACGCCTACCCTCTGCCCAAGCCGGGCTCGCGATACGCCTTCACCGACAAGATCGACGATGCCGACGATTTCGTGGCCCGGCACGAGCGGCAGCTTTGGCGATGGCAAGTCACCGTCCACGACGTGCAGGTCGGTGCGACATACCGCGCATGCCACCACCTTGAGCCTGATCTCGCCCGCCCCCGGCAAGGGATCCGGACGGTCGACGAGATTCAGGAGCGTACCGGGCTTTTCCAGCACCATTGCCTTCATCACGCTTCCCCGTTTCTCGGAAGACAGACTGGAACGGACCGGCTTTCCCACGGCACGAAAGAATGAAACCGCGCTGGTCCGGCATCCTTTCCTATCGCGAGCGCCTTATCCTGTCCGGATACGGCCGGGCATGACCGTGCCTTGCTCGGACGTGCTTCCTGGCACGGAGCATCTCGAAATAAAGGCCTGCGCGGCAAGATAGGCAAGGCCGAGTATCCCGGTCCAGATTTCAATCATCTCGGAGTTCATGGTCGGTTTCCCCTGGTTGCTCCGGCCAAACAATGCCGAGTCAAGTCATGCCGGCCTTGATCGTGGTCAATCGCGGACCCAGTTGGCGGACGTGCCAGGCGGCCTGCTCGACATGTCTGGCTCGGCAGGGTGATCTGGGATCGCACTAAGTAGTTTCCCGTAGGGACATAACCGAATTTCGGCATGGCTGGATTTGGGCGATTGCTGTTGTCACAAATTCACTGGGACCACATCCATGTACGCTCAAGCCTCCGCCAAGATCGACCTGCCGTCCTATCTTCCCCATCAGAGCCCCGCGCCAGCCTTCGAAGGGCCGGCGACGCCGGTCAGCTTCTTCACGGCAGGCGCTGAAATCTATGCCCAGGGCGAAAAGGCCGGCGCGCTCTATCAAGTCGAATTCGGCGCGGTTCGCATCTACCGCCTGCTCGCCGACGGTCGCAGGCAGATCAGCGCATTCCACCTGGCGGGAGAGACCTTCGGTTTCGAGGCCGACGTCACCCATCACTTCTTCGCCGAGGCGATCAACGCGACTGGTGTCCGGGTCTTCCGCGCTCCGTCAGGCACGGACATGTCGCGTCAGCTCCTGCCTCTGGCGCTCAAAGGCCTGACTCGGGCGCAGGAACATCTCCTGGTGCTCGGCCGCCAGAACGCCATCGAGCGCGTCGCGGCGTTCCTCGTCGAAATGTCGGAGCGTCAGGGCGGGCTGCGGCAGGTGGAACTGCCTATGTCGCGCAACGACATCGGCGACTATCTCGGCCTCACCATCGAAACCGTGTCGCGGGTCTTCACCCGCCTGAAAGAGAAGGGCGTGATCCGCCTGCTCAGCCTGCGCAGCATCGAAATTCTGAAACGCGACACGCTGCTGGCAATGGGTGAATGAGGCCATTGCGCCAATCCCGCGCATCAATCCTGAAAAGGGGCTGAAAATGAAAACCATGCTTACGACCCACACCGGATTTCGCTTCGAGGTGCGTCGAGCGCGTCCCGACGATGAGCCGATCGTCGCCGAGTTCTTTACCCATGTGACACCGGAGGATCTGCGCTTCCGCTTCCTCGGAGCCGTGAAGGAAGTCTCGCATGAGCGGCTTGTGGCGATGACCCGATCCGACGATCCGCACGTCCATAATTTTCTCGCCTTCTCCACCGACGGAATGCTGATTGCGGTGGCGACCCTCGCCGCGGACCCGGCCGATCGGCATGGCGAAGTCGCCATCTGCATCCGCGAGGATCGCAAGCATCTCGGCGTCAGCTGGGAATTTCTCGGCTATGTCGCGCGTTATGCCGACGATCATGGGATAGAGACCATCGAATCGATCGAGAGCCGCGAAAACCGCGCAGCGATCGAACTCGAGCGCGAGATGGGCTTCATCGTCACGACGGATCCCGACGACCCGACGCTCGTCCTGGTTCAGCGGAAGCTCGGCGCCTCGTTGCCGGGCTGAGGCGAGTCGCATTTGTTTGATGATATCGCCCGGGAGCGCCGCGCGCTTCCGGGCGATATCATTTAGTCTTTGCCTTCGAAGCCTTCGAAGCCGAGCAACTCAGCGGCCACCGCACGTTCCTCGTCGGCGGGAATGACAAGCACGTCGACCAGGGAATCCGGGGCGCTGATCAGTTCTTCGCCATGCGCGTTCAACTCCTCGTCGAGCCCGACGCCCAGCCATCCCGCGGCTTCGCAGATGCTCTGCCGGATCGCGGGCGCATGCTCGCCGATGCCCGCCGTGAACACGATGGTGTCGAGCCCGCCAATCGCCGCGGCAAGCGATCCGATCTCGCGCCCGACACGATAGACGAAGAGATCGACGGCGCGCATCGCCGCCGGGTCTTTCGATGCAAGCAGCGTCTGCATGTTTCCCGAGATGCCGGATACCCCGAGCAGACCGGATCGCTGATAGAGCAGGTCGGCAAGTTCGTCCGACGACAGCTTCCGGTCCTGCAGAAGGTGCAGGAGGATGCCGGGATCGATCGCGCCGCAACGCGTGCTCATGACCAGGCCGTCAAGCGTCGAGAAGCCCATGGTGGTGGCGTGGCTTACGCCTGCCTTCATCGCGCACAGGCTCGCACCGCTGCCGAGATGGGCAACGATCGTCCGGCCGCCGGCGGCGGCGCCATAACGGTTGTTGAGCTCGCTGGCGATATGGCTGTAGGAGAGCCCATGGAAGCCGTAGGAGACGATGCCTTGCTCCGCCATCTCATGCGGCAGGCCATAAAGCCTTGCGTGCTCGGGCTGCGCCGCGTGGAAGGCCGTATCGAAGCAGCCGACCTGCATGGTGCCGGGCAGGAGGCGGCTGGCCAGGTCGACGAGCTCCAGGTTGATCGCCTGATGAATCGGGGCGAGCGGCTCCAGCCTGCGCAAGGCACCGAGCGTGCGCTCGTCGAGCAGCATTGCGCGGACAAACTCCCGGCCGCCATGCACGATGCGATGTCCGACCCGGCCCACCCGGCGCAGGAGGCCGCGGTCCGCAAGATAGGACGCAACGGCTTCGAACGCCGTGCCGATGGAGATCGGCTGTTCGCCAAGGCTCCTGTCGAATGACGGCGTCATTGCCGTGGGCGCGACGTGGAGCCGGGGCCGCTCGCCGATCGACGAGACGCTGCCGCGCACCAGCAGATGGAGCTCGTCGCGCCATTGGAAGACGGCGAACTTCAGGCTCGATGAGCCGCCATTGAGGACGAGAATTGCGTCGGTCATGGCCGGCCGGTCCCCGCCGCTTTTGCAAGCCCGATCCTCTCGGCCCGGCGCCTCGTCATCGATTACCGCTCCCACTTCCAGCCGAGTATCTCGGGCATGTCCTGCCCGTGCTTGCGGATATAGGCTGCGTGCTCGATCAGCTTGCCTTCCATGGCCTGCCTCAGCTGGATGTGCGCGCCGGCCGGCTCGGGAATGCGGTCGAGCACGCCGAGCACGAGATGATAGCGGTCGAGCCCGTTCAGCACGGTCATGTCGAACGGCGTCGTCGTCGTCCCTTCCTCATTGTAGCCGCGCACATGGATGTTGTCGTGATTGGTCCGCCGGTAGGTCAGGCGGTGGATCGTCCACGGATAGCCGTGATAGGCGAAGATGACAGGCTTGTCCCTGGTGAACAACGCGTCGAACTCATGGTCCGACAGCCCGTGCGGGTGATGTTCCTTCGGCTGCAGCGTCATCAGATCGACAATGTTCACCACACGGACCTTGAGGTCGGGAATGTGGCGCCTCAGGATCTGAACGGCGGCCAGGGTCTCGAGCGTCGGCACGTCGCCGGCGCAGGCCATCACCACATCCGGCTCGGCGCCGCCGTCGGTCGACGCCCATTCCCATATCCCAATGCCGGCGCCGCAGTGGACTTTCGCCTCGTCGATGGACAGCCACTGCCAGGAATTGGCCTTGCCGGCGACGATGACGTTGATGCGGTTCCATGTCTTAAGCACATGGTCGGTCACGCAAAGCAGGCTGTTGGCGTCCGCCGGCAGGTAGACGCGCACGACGTCCGCCTTCTTGTTCAGCGCCACGTCGATGAAGCCTGGATCCTGATGGCTGAAGCCATTGTGCTCCTGCTGCCAGACATGGCTGGACAACAGATAGTTCAGCGAAGCGATCGGCCGCCGCCAGGGGAGCTTGCGGCAGGCATCCAGCCATTTCGCATGCTGGTTGAACATGGAATCGACGATGTGCGTGAAGGCCTCGTAGCAGGAGAAGAAGCCGTGGCGCCCGGTGAGCAGGTAACCTTCCAGCCAACCCTGGCACGTATGCTCGGATAGAATTTCCAGAACCCTGCCTTCCCGCGCCAGGTGGACATCCTCGGGAACGATCTCTTCCATCCAGGCGCGCTCCGTCACCTCGAAGACGTCCTGCCACCGGTTCGAGGCCGTCTCGTCGGGGCCGACGATGCGGAAATTCCTGGCAGCCCGGTTCAACGTCATGACGTCGCGCAGGAAGCGGCCCATGACACGGGTCGACTCCGCCTTGACGCCGCCGGGCCGCTCGACCGGGACAGCGTGCTCATCCAGGCCAGGCAGTTCGAGAGACCGCCGCAGCAGGCCGCCATTGGCATTCGGATTGGCGCTCATGCGCCTGTCACCTTGCGGCGCGGTGGCGCGGATCGCGGCCAGGGGTGCGCCGGCGGCGTCGAAAAGCTCTTCGGGCCGGTAGCTTCTCATCCACGCCTCAAGCATCCTCAGATGCTCTGGGTTCTCGGCCAGGCCGGAAAGCGGGACCTGGTGGGCGCGCCAGAATCCCTCGGTCTTCAGCCCGTCGACCTCCTTCGGACCGGTCCAGCCCTTCGGGCTTCGTAGCACGATCATCGGCCATTTCGGCCGCGGCTGCGCGGTCTTCGCGCCGCCGCGGGCCGCATCCTGGATCGCCTTGATGCGGTCGAGCGCATCGTCGAGCACGACCGCCATCCGCTCATGCATCAACGCCGGATCGTCACCTTCGACGAACAGCGGCTCGTAACCATAGCCGACGAACAGCGCACGCAGCTCTTCCTCGGGGATACGGGCCAGAATGGTGGGATTGGCGATCTTGTAGCCGTTGAGGTGGAGGATCGGCAGCACCGCGCCGTCAAGCGCCGGGTTGAGGAACTTGTTGGAATGCCAGGAGGTGGCGAGCGGCCCGGTTTCCGCCTCGCCGTCGCCGACGACGCAGGCGACGACAAGGTCCGGGTTGTCGAAGGCCGCTCCATAAGCGTGCGAGAGGGCGTAGCCAAGCTCGC
This sequence comes from Mesorhizobium sp. M2A.F.Ca.ET.037.01.1.1, assembly GCF_003998075.1. Lineage (NCBI taxonomy): Bacteria > Pseudomonadati > Pseudomonadota > Alphaproteobacteria > Hyphomicrobiales > Phyllobacteriaceae > Mesorhizobium > Mesorhizobium sp. M2A.F.Ca.ET.037.01.1.1. The sequence goes on from NZ_RZSA01000121.1 coordinate 10,051, forward strand.
CGCCTTCATGGATCGAGCCGGGCACATCAGGCGCCGCATGGCTCGGGATGCCGCCAGGAAACGAGAACTGGCGGAAGAGCTTCTTCATTCCGGCCTCGCCCAGCGCAATGTCCGGATTGGTCTCGCTGTAGGTGGCC
>NZ_RZSA01001220.1:0-1719 GCF_003998075.1 Mesorhizobium sp. M2A.F.Ca.ET.037.01.1.1
ACCGTAAGCAACACCTGAATATCCGTCTGGTTGGTACGAGGCGCCCGCATGGGGCGCCGTCTTTATTTTGGCCAGCCGCCTTTGCGTCGCTCGACGCCGTTCCCTCGATTGCGCGTCCCCGGGCCCCCATATAGACCGGTCGACTGAATTGTCCGCTTCCGAGGCTCATGCCCCTGCCCGCAGCCATATTCCGCAATGACGAGAGCGCGCGTCAGCTGGTGTTCGACCGGCCGCACGAGATCATTCTCGCGCGCACTGCGGAGGAGTTCGCGCCGGCGCTCGAGCGAGCCCAGGCTGCTTCCGACGCCGGCAAATGGCTGGCAGGCTATTTCTCCTACGAGGCCGGCTACCTGCTCGAGCCTAAACTGGTGCCGCTGCTGCCCGAAGGCCGCCGCGCGCCGCTGGTCTGTCTCGGCGTCTTCGATGCGCCCGACGAGCAAGAGGTCCCGCAATCGCGGGCGTCCGCCAGCAACGGCCCGATCTTCGATGCCAGGGCAACGTGGTCCGCCGAGGACTATGCCGGCCGCTTCGCGCGCCTTCACAACCACATCCGCAAGGGTGACTGCTATCAGGGCAACCTCACCTTCCCGGTCCGCGCGCAATGGTCCGGCGATCCGCTTGCCGCCTTCGACGCGCTGACCGAGCGCCAGCCGGTCAAATACGGCGCGCTGATCTCGCTCGGCGATCCGATCGTCCTGTCGCGCTCGCCCGAACTGTTCTTCCGGATCGACGCCGACGGCATGATCGAGACGCATCCGATGAAGGGCACCGCGCCGCGCGGCGCGACCAAGGCCGAGGATGCCCGGCTGAAAGCCTTCCTGCGCAACGACGAGAAGAACCAGGCCGAGAACCGGATGATCGTCGATTTGCTGCGCAACGACATCTCGCTGATCAGCGAGGTCGGCACACTGGAGGTGCCGGAACTGTTCCGCATCGAGACCTATCCGACGGTGCACCAGATGGTGAGCCGTGTGCGGGCGAAGCTGCTGCCCGATATCGGCATCCGCCAGGTCTTCGCCGCGCTGTTTCCTTGCGGCTCGATCACCGGCGCGCCGAAAATCCGCGCCATGGAAATCCTGCACGAGCTGGAAGACGCGCCGCGCGACGTCTATTGCGGCGCCATCGGCTGGATCGCGCCGGCCGGCAGGATGCGTTTTTCGGTGGCGATCCGCACCATCTCGCTCTTTGCCGACGGCGAGGCCGTCTACAATGTCGGCGGCGGCGTCGTCTTCGATTCCACAGCCGAGGAGGAGTATCGGGAGTGTCTGTTGAAAGCGCGCTTCGCGACGGGAACGGTGCCGGCTTCGAGCTGATCGAGACCATGCGCTGGGAGCCGGGTTCAGGCTTCCTGCGCTTCGAGCGCCATCTCGCCAGGCTTTATGCGTCCGCCGCCGAGCTCGGCTTCGCCTGCGATCCCGAACGGATCGGCGAAGTGCTGTCGAACACCGTCAACGGACACGGGATTGCCTTGCGCGTGCGCCTTGCCTTGCGGCGCAATGGCGAAGCGACGGCTGCCGCTCAAGCCTATGAACCGCTGCCCGTGGACAAGGTCTGGCGGCTGCAGTTGGCGCGGATCCGTCTCGATTCCACCAACACGATGCTGCGCCACAAGACCAGCCTGCGTCAGGTCTACACGCATGCCCGCGCGGAATATCTCGCCACGCGCGCCGACGAAGTGCTTTTAGCCAACGAGCGCGGCGAGATCTGTGAGGGCACGAT
>NZ_RZSA01001221.1:0-1717 GCF_003998075.1 Mesorhizobium sp. M2A.F.Ca.ET.037.01.1.1
TCCCCGGCGAGCAGCCGGAAAACTCCGTGATGCCGACCGCGATATCGAGCTTGTTCTTGCGGATCATGCGGCCAAGCTGGAGCGCGGCATCGACATTGCCGCCGGGAGAATTGACGACGATCGGCAGTTGCCTCCCATCGAGCGTCTTCAGCAAGCGCCTGAACAGCGCCGGCGTGCCGGCCTCGATCGTGCCTTCGGCGGAAATCCATTCCGGGCAATTCGGCTCGCAGCCCGTCGCGCTGCTCCTCACCACCACGAAGCGCATCGTCGGACCGAGATCGGGCGGATCCTCCTTTGCGGCGGCGCCAAAGGCGGCCAATCCCATGGCGATAGCCAGCCCGAGCCGGATAAGCCGCAGCAAAATGATTTTTGAACGAAACGCCGAAACCACGCCTGGCTAGCCCCTCGGGTACAACTCATACTAGTTCCAGCGACGATGCTTGCAACAGAATTGAGCTTGCCGGCCCGATACTGCTTCCAAACGAAAAGGGCGGCCCGAAGACCGCCCTTTCCCTTGTCGAACCGGCAACGGCCGGATCGATTACTCCTTGATGGTGACGACGATGCCTGCACCGACGGTGCGGCCGCCTTCACGGATGGCGAAGCGCAGCTTCTCTTCCATCGCGATCGGCACGATCAGCTCGACGTCGACGGTGATGTTGTCGCCGGGCATCACCATCTCGGTGCCGGCCGGCAGCGTCACGATGCCCGTCACGTCCGTCGTGCGGAAGTAGAACTGCGGACGGTAGTTGGTGAAGAACGGCGTGTGACGGCCGCCTTCGTCCTTGGTCAGGATGTAGGCTTCGGCCACGAACTTCTTGTGCGGCTTCACCGAGCCCGGCTTGGCCAGAACCTGGCCGCGCTCGACGCCCTCGCGGTCGATGCCGCGCAGCAGCGCGCCGATGTTGTCGCCGGCCTGGCCCTGGTCGAGCAGCTTGCGGAACATCTCCACGCCCGTGCAGGTCGTCTTGGTGGTCGGACGGATGCCGACGATCTCCAGTTCCTCGCCGACCTTGACCACGCCGCGCTCGACGCGGCCGGTCACGACCGTGCCGCGGCCCGAGATCGAGAACACGTCCTCGATCGGCATCAGGAACGGCTTGTCCAGCGGACGAACCGGGGTCGGGATGTAGGCGTCGACCTGAGCCATCAGCTCGCGGATGGCGTCCTCGCCGATGGTCTTGTTCGAATCCTCGAGAGCGGCCAGCGCCGAGCCCTTGACGATCGGAATGTCGTCGCCGGGGAACTCGTTCTTCGACAGAAGCTCGCGAACCTCGAGCTCGACCAGCTCGAGCAGCTCGGCGTCGTCGACCTGATCGACCTTGTTGAGGAACACCACGATCGAAGGCACACCGACCTGACGGGCAAGCAGGATGTGCTCGCGGGTCTGCGGCATCGGGCCGTCGGCGGCCGACACGACCAGGATCGCGCCGTCCATCTGGGCGGCACCGGTGATCATGTTCTTCACATAGTCGGCGTGGCCGGGGCAGTCGACGTGGGCATAGTGACGGTTGGCCGTCTCATACTCGACGTGAGCCGTCGAAATCGTGATGCCGCGCGCCTTCTCTTCGGGTGCTGCGTCGATCTGGTCATAGCGCTTGTATTCGCCAAAATACTTCGTGATCGCCGCCGTCAGCGACGTCTTGCCATGATCGACGTGACCGATCGTGCCAATGTTCACATGCGGCTTGGTGCGCTCGAATTTACCTTTTGCCAT
>NZ_RZSA01001222.1:0-1714 GCF_003998075.1 Mesorhizobium sp. M2A.F.Ca.ET.037.01.1.1
GGTCCGGGAGGGCCAGGTCGAGCAGGGTGGGTTTGCGTCCAAGCAGGGCTGACCAGCCCTCGCGCCGGACGCGGGCCCGCCGTGCCGAGAGCGGCTCTACCGGCCGCCCCGCGGCGCGGAACGCGGCCTTGAAGCGCACGGCCGCCGGTTTAGGACCGCAATCGAACGAAGGGAGGCCGGGCAAGGGCCTGACCATCGACACGGGAAACGGAAGGGGCAGATTGCCGTGACCCACCGCCTTGCAAGCAGCCTGGTTGTGATTGTGCCAGCTGCGTCACCAGCAAATGAACCGGCCTGTGCCCGACAATTCTGCTGAGCGCCTCCGGACGAAGCGCGTGCCCATTCTGCGGCAGACAGGCCGATCGTCACGCTGCGCGTCCATTGAGACGACCGCCATGTCGCTCGAGGAATCTGGCGATCGCAAGATCCTGTCGTGCGAGCTTTCGGGAGAGGGCATCGATCTCCGGCTGGCGCTCCGCGGTCAGGGCGGCAAGATGTGACCGATAGCGCTCGAGGAAAGCCCCGGCGTCCGGCGCCCTCCCCCGACGATAGCCCGACTGGCGCGGCCGCAATTGCGGGATCAGCGCCGTCATGCGCCGGATGATCTGCCGGTCGATCATGTCGAGCTGGCGCTGTGTCTGCCTGCGCGCTTCCTCCATGCGGAAGAGCTCGGTGCGGCGTTCGGGCGACAAGGTCACGATGCCCGCCTCCCCCGCCAGCCGACGAAGCTCGACGGGTCGTCATAGGCCTGGTGGCGTTCGGGATCGATGACGAAGCCGAAGCGGCCGACGCGGTACTCCTCGGACGGAACGAGAAAGCGCCGCTCCTCGGTTCCGGGACCGCGCTTGCCGCCTCGGATGGCGATGACCTCCACGAACCCCTTTTCATTGTCCGACGTGATGGCCGAGACCACGATCCAGTCGGCGGCATGCTCGGCAAGGAACGCGCGCTCGTCCTTCTTCCAGGATTCGCCGGGTCCGAGCACATTGCCCGTGATCGCTTCCCACGCATCCGGAAAGCTGTCCTTCATCGTGCGTTCCGCAGAACGGCGCTCAAAGCTCGTGAAGAGATCCGGGAAGGTGAAGGCGACGATCGCCCAACACTCGTCTTCCTCATAGAATCCATCCGCCGCACGAAGATGAGCGTGGACCTTGCCGTTGCGTTCGGGCGAGAGATGGAATCCGCCATGTCCCGCGGTCGAATGGCAGATGACGCCTTCGGCGAAGACGGTGGCGCCCTGCGACGGTCCTCAGGGCGTGTTCGCCTTGGACCTGATCTCCCGGCGTGCGAGCGCGCGCTTCTCGCGCTGGTGTTCGGCGTTCTCCTCGACCTTCGCCCGAAACGCCGCCTCGTCGGTGAGCTCACCGGAATGCCCGTAGAAATCCAAGCGCGTCCACTCGGCGATCGGACGGCGGATGCGCCAGCCGGTAGCGAGATAGTGCCGCCCGTCGCTCGCGGGCAGCATGGCGAACGCCGCATCGCCGGCTCGGGCGACGAAGAGGCCGTCGGCGCTGCGGCCGAACTCCACCTCCGGAAACCCGGAGATGGAGTTGGCATTCGAATTTGCAGGAGCACAAGCCATCACGCAGCCCTCCCCTCGACATGATCGGCTGCAATCTGGTCCGCCGTGACCTCATCCAGCACGGGATTCGGATAGCCGTGCCGGGTCAGCCATTCCTCGGCATCGACGCGATCGCTGGCGAGATAGACCCTG
>NZ_RZSA01001223.1:0-1711 GCF_003998075.1 Mesorhizobium sp. M2A.F.Ca.ET.037.01.1.1
GCCATGAAGTGGTGTGCGTCGATATCGACGAGAAGAAGGTGGAGCGGCTCAACCAGGGCTTGATCCCGATTTTCGAACCGGGCCTCGAAAGCCTCGTCAAGGAAAACCACGCGGCCGGCCGCATCCGCTTCACCACGGATGCGGCAGCGGCGGTCAGGCATGGCCGGATCCAGATGATCGCGGTCGGCACGCCGCCCGGTGAGGACGGCTCGGCCGATCTGAAATATGTGCTGTCCGTCGCCGAGACCATCGGCCGTGAGATGGACAGCGCCAAGATTGTCGTCGGCAAGTCGACCGTGCCGGTCGGCACTTGCGAAAAGGTGAAGGCCAGGATCGCCGAAACGCTGAAGAAGCGCGGCCGCGAGGACCTCGCCTTCGACGTCGCCTCGAATCCCGAATTCCTCAAGGAAGGCTCGGCGGTCGCTGATTGCATGAAGCCGGACCGCATCATCGTCGGCACCTCCAGCGAGGATACCGAGATGGTGATGCGCGAGCTCTATGCGCCGTTCAACCGCAACCACGAGAAGATGATCGTGATGGACGTGCGCAGCGCCGAATTCACCAAATACGCCGCCAACTGCATGCTGGCGACCAAGATCAGCTTCATGAACGAGATGGCCAATCTCGCCGAACAGCTGGGGGCCGACATCGAGGAGGTCCGCAAGGGCATCGGCTCGGATCCGCGCATCGGCTACCACTTCATCTATCCCGGACTCGGCTATGGCGGCTCGTGCTTCCCGAAGGACGTGCGCGCGCTGATCAAGACCGCCGAGGGCATCAAGTTCGACGCCAAGCTGCTGCGCGCCGTCGAGGAGCGCAACAATGCGCAAAAGTCGGTGCTGTTCGACAAGGTCAACCACTATTTCAAGGGCGCGCTCAGGGGCAAGACGTTCGCCGTCTGGGGGCTGGCCTTCAAGCCCAACACCGACGACATGCGAGAGGCGCCGTCGCGCACGCTGATGGAAGCGCTGTGGGCGGCCGGCGCCAAGGTGCAGGCCTATGATCCGGAGGCGATGCAGGAGTGCCAGGCCATCTACGGCCTGCGCGAGGACCTGCTGCTGTGCGGCACCAAGGAGGCGGCGCTGCGCGGCGCCGACGCGCTTTTGATTTGCACTGAATGGAAGAGCTTCCGCGCGCCGTCCTTCGACGCGCTCAAGGATTCGCTGACCACGCCGGTCATCTTCGATGGCCGCAACCTCTACGATCCGAAGGTGATCGCGCGCTACGGCATCGAGTATTTCTCGATCGGCAGGATGGCGGCATGACGATGCCCGCGCGGGCACAGCAAGGAGCCTAGACTATGAAAGTTCTGTTTGCGGGCGGCAGCGGCTACACGCCGCAATTTAGCGGTGGCGTTCAGTCGAGCACGCATCATCTGGTCGAGCAGTTGCGCGAGCATGGCCACGAGGCCTCGGTGCTTGCCGCTTTGTTCGGCGACGGCTTTTTCGGCTTCAAGGCGCGCGCCAAGATGAAGCTGCTCCGCCAGCGCGCCGTCATCGATACGTTCCCAGGCTATCCCGTCGTACGGGCATGGTTCCCGTGGGAGGCGGCGGGTTTCGCGATCGAGCGATTGCGGTCCGACGTCGCGGTCGTCCAGTGTCACAAATCCGTGCCGATCGGCAAGGAATTGCAGGCCCTCGGCGTGCCCCTGGTCGTTTACCTGCGCAACGTCGAGTTCGATGAACTGGCCGGCGACCCGCGCGAATTGGAG
>NZ_RZSA01001224.1:0-1710 GCF_003998075.1 Mesorhizobium sp. M2A.F.Ca.ET.037.01.1.1
AGGCAGGAAGAATGCGGCGAAGGTAAACCAGAACAATATGGGAAGGCCGGCGATGCGCAGCAGGAACAGGACGACGAAGTAAGCAGTCAAAAACCATGTCGCTGCCGTGTGACCGTGCCCATCGTTCCGCTGTGTTCTTGGCCGACGCCAAACGGCAATCAGAAAGAGCAGCAGCAGCACGAAATCGGCACCTACCGACAGCACCAGCATTCCGTCCTGGTCAATGCCGAGACCCGGCAAGAGGATGAACGCGGCGGCGAAGAAGGCGAAGATGCCGAAGATCCTGGGTACCCAATAGAACCAATGGTCGGCCGTTTCGTTGGTCACCGGCAAAGCACGAACCTCGACGGCGTTCTCGACCTGCATGAAGGAAGGGACGAGCAGGGCTGCGAGATACATGCGCACAGCCGCTGTGGCGACCGCAGCCATCAGAAAGGTCAGCACGATCTCGCGGATAAGCATTGGCCAGTCAAACAACATGAACGCGCCGGCGCTGCCCAGCGCGAACGAGAGGATCAGCAGGCTGGAATAAAGCGTGCGGCCACCAATCTTCTTGGCCCGCCCGATGGGCGTATCCTTCGATTGCGCGATGATCCACAAACGGAACGGGCGGCTGAGCTTGTACGTTGCCCAAGTGAGCGCCAGGCCGGCAGCGATGAAAATCGCGATCAGCAAAAGCATGCTGGCAGGCCTCTTGCCGGACATATCCTCCATGGTCTCTGCCCGCACGCGCGCAAACTGGCCTGGCAGAGAGGGCAAGGTCCCCACGATTCTTTCGATATGATGCTTGATCCGATCGAGCGTCGAGGATGCCATCGTATTCATCCGGCCCGGCGCGGCCACGGCATCGGACGATGCGCCGGACGGCGAAGCTCCTGCCGCGGCAGGCGTTCCGGTCGGCCCGGCGTCCTGCTTTCGTTGCTCGGCCACCCAGGCCTTCACCGACGGATCGTCGAGAAGATCGAATAACTGTTTGACCTTTTCAGGCGGAACGGTCGCCGGCGCCTGTGCCTGTGATGGACCAGTCAACAAGAGGGCGATCCCAAAGACGAGGGACCTGGCGATCAGGAAAAACATCGCGGTCAGATAGCCGAGATGTCGTGTCGGGCGCGCCAGATTCTGGGCTCCCAATCGACGTATCATTGATTCGGGGCAGCTTGCCATTCAATGTATATAGACGATGACATAGCGCCCTTGGTAGGGTTGATAGTAGCTGCTGCCGCAGTGCCAAAGCACGGTGCCGTTGATCGAAGTCGTCACACACGCAGCCGGGAGCCTGTTCACGTAGATAGTCGAACGGCGGATCGTTCGGCGTGTGGTGCGCCTTGCGACGCCTGCGACGCTGCCAGGCGTGAGCGGATGGCCAACTCGCGCCTGCGCTTCGCCAACGACGGGGGCGAAGGGCGCAAGGGCATCGATGAGCCCCGCAAACATCAAGACGACGACGATTCCGGCAGCGCCGGTCAATCTCAAGCTAGGTCTCGTCATTTTTGATCCTCCCAAGAGCTCACCGCTTCGCGCGTTCTTATGTCCGGACTATGCAGCACCCAACGCAGGCTAGAACTTTAGAGTGTACTAATTCTCAAATTCGACTTCTATCCGGATTGCGCAAATTCCATCGAACCGCTGGCGATGGTGACCGGCATTTCTCGGCGCGGGTTGCGCCCGGGTCACGATCTTCCGGCGCGCTGCAGTGTTTCGTAGGGAGAT
>NZ_RZSA01001225.1:0-1709 GCF_003998075.1 Mesorhizobium sp. M2A.F.Ca.ET.037.01.1.1
GCCTGAAGCCGCGCGCGCGCATCCGCGCCTTCGCCAATATCGGCTCGGAGCCGGTGCTGATGCTGACCGGTCCGGTCGACGTCACCGAGAAGCTCTTGAAGCGCGCCAAGATGAAGCAGTCGGACATCGACCTGTTCGAGCTCAACGAGGCCTTCGCCTCCGTCGTGCTGCGCTACATGCAGGCCTTCGACATCCCGCATGACCAGATCAACGTCAATGGCGGCGCGATCGCCATGGGCCATCCGCTCGGCGCCACCGGCGCCATGATCCTGGGCACGGTGCTGGACGAGCTGGAGCGCCGCGACCTCACCACCGCGCTGGTCACGCTCTGTATCGGCGCCGGCATGGGCACCGCCACCATCATCGAACGCGTCTGAGGGAGAGAAGAGATGAGCTACACCAATTTCACCCTCGACGTGGATGCCGACGGCATTGCCTTGATCACCTGGGACATGCCGGATCGTTCGATGAACGTCTTCACCGAAGAGGTGATGCGCGAGCTGGACGCCATCGTTGATAAGGTGGTCGGCGATGCCGCCATCAAGGGCGCGGTCATCACCTCCGGCAAGGATACATTCTCCGGCGGCGCCGACATCACCATGCTGCAGAAGATGCTGGCCACCTTCGCCGCGGAAAAAGAGAAGGATCTCGACAAGGCGACCAAGGCGCTGTTCGAGAATGCCGGCTATATGACCGGCCTGTTCCGCAAGATCGAGACTTCCGGCAAGCCTTGGGTGTCGGCGATCAACGGCACCTGCATGGGCGGCGCCTTCGAGATGTCGCTTGCCTGCCACGGCCGCGTCGCCGCCGATTCCGACAAGGTGAAGATGGCGCTTCCCGAAGTGAAGATCGGCATTTTCCCGGGCGCCGGCGGCACCCAGCGCGTGCCGCGGCTGACGGACCAGCAGCAGGCGCTGCAGATGCTGACCACCGGGCAGAACCTGTCGCCGCAAAAGGCGAAGCAGATGGGGCTGATCCATGAGATCGCGGAGCCGAAGAAGCTCGTCGAGACCGCCAAGGCGATGATCAAGAACGGCCTGAAGCCGGTGGCGCCCTGGGACGAGAAGGGCTTCAAGCTGCCGGGCGGTCCGATCTATTCGGCGGCCGGCGCCAATCTCTGGCCGCCGGCTATCGCCATCCTGCGCCGCGAGACCTATGGCAACTATCCGGCGGCGGCCGCGATCCTGAAATGCGTCTATGAAGGCCTGCTGGTGCCGTTCGACACCGCGCTCAGGATCGAGCAGCGCTATTTCACCGAGATCATGCAGACCAAGGAAGCGGCGGCGATGATCCGCTCGCTGTTCCTGTCGCTGCAGGAACTGAACAAGGGCGCGCGGCGCCCGGCCGGCGTGCCGGAAACCAAGTTCAAGAAGATCGGCATTCTCGGCGCCGGCTTCATGGGCGCCGGCATCGCCTATGTCACCGCGCGGGCCGGCATTCCGGTCGTGCTGCTCGACCGCGACCTGGCTTCGGCCGAGAAGGGCAAGGCGCATTCCGACAGCCTGATGGCCGATCAGGTCAAGAAGGGCCGCGCCAAGCCGGAAGACAAGGACAAGCTCCTGTCGCTGATCACGCCGACGGCGGACTATGCCGACCTTGCCGGCTGCGACCTCGTTGTAGAGGCGGTCTTCGAGGATTCGGGCGTGAAGAAGGATGCCACCGAGAAGGCCGAGGCGGTGCTGAAGGCGTCGGCGATCTTTGCTTCCCAC
>NZ_RZSA01001226.1:0-1708 GCF_003998075.1 Mesorhizobium sp. M2A.F.Ca.ET.037.01.1.1
GTGCCTGGACGTCATGGCCAATTCCGCGTCATCGACGCTTTCTCGCGCATCGTCAGGCTGGGCGAGGGGCTGACGGCCAGCGGCCGGCTCGGCGAGGCGGCGATGGACCGCGCTGTCGAGGCGCTGAAGGTCTGCGGCGAGAAGCTGCGCAACCGCAAGATCAGGAAAGCCAGGCTGATCGCCACCGAGGCCTGCCGCTCGGCCGCCAACGGCGTCGAGTTCCTGGATCGCGTCGAGCGCGAGGCCGGGCTGAAGCTGGAGATCATCGACCGTCAGACCGAGGCCCGCCTTGCCGTTTCCGGCTGCGGCTCGCTGGTCGAGCGCGACACGCAAGGCGTGGTGCTGTTCGACATCGGCGGCGGCTCGTCGGAAATCGCGCTGATCGACCTGACCGGACGGCGTTCGCCACGTCTGGCCAATCACATCGTCTCCTGGACGTCGCTGCCTGTCGGCGTCGTCTCGCTCGCCGAGCGCTTCGGCGGCCGCACTGTCACGCGCGATACCTTTGCCGCCATGGTCGACGATGTGGCTACGCGGCTGAAGGCCTTCGACGGCCGCGACCGGCTCGCCCATGTGCTGGCCAGCCCCAACTTCCATCTGCTTGGCACGTCCGGCACGGTGACGACGCTGGCCGGCGTGCATCTCGATCTCGAGCGCTACGACCGCCGCCGCGTCGACGGGCTGTGGATGGACCGCGACAGCGTTGACCGCATGATCGAGCGGCTGATCGGCTGGGATTTCCAGCAGCGTTGCGCCAACCCCTGCATCGGCGCCGACCGCGCCGATCTCGTTCTCGCCGGCTGCGCCATCCTGGAAGCGATCCGCGGCGTGTGGCCGTCCGAGCGGCTGCGTGTCGCCGACCGCGGCCTGCGCGAGGGGATCCTGAGCGAATTGATGGCCGATGACGGCGTCTGGCGGAATGATGGGCGCCGATGACAAAGAAACCGGAAAAGCCGGGCTCAGCCAGCCTGCGCGTGCTCAAGACCCGCATCAAGAAGAAGAGCGGCCTGAAGGAATCGTCGCGCCGCTGGCTCGAGCGCCACATGAACGATCCTTATGTGCAACGCTCCAAGGCCGACGGCTACCGCTCCCGCGCGGCCTACAAGCTGATCGAGATCGACGACAAGCACCATTTGCTGAAGCCCGGCATGAAGGTCATCGACCTGGGCGCGGCGCCCGGCGGCTGGTGCCAGGTGGCAGCCGCGCGGACGAAGTCGAGCGCCGAGAATCCCCATGTCGTCGGCATCGACTATCTCGAAATGGATGCGGTTCCGGGCGCCGTCATCCTGCAGATGGACTTCCTCGATCCGGACGCGCCGCAGAAGCTCGCCGAGGCGCTCGGCGGCCAGCCGGACGTGGTACTGTCCGATATGGCAGCACCCGCCACCGGCCACCGCCGCACGGATCATCTGCGCACCATGCATCTGTGCGAAGTCGCGGCCGATTTCGCGCTGCACGTGCTGAAACCCGGCGGGCATTTCCTCGCCAAGACATTTCAGGGCGGCGCCGAGAACGAACTCTTGTCGCTGCTGAAGCAGAACTTCCGCTCCGTCCATCATGTGAAGCCGCCGGCTTCAAGGGATGAGTCGGTGGAGCTGTATTTGCTGGCGAAGGAGTTCAAAGGTCCCGGAACTTCGTCATTCTAGGGCGAAGCAAGGAGCGACGCGCGCAGACCCTAGAATCCATGCCGTTACCTCGGCCAAGAAAC
>NZ_RZSA01001227.1:0-1707 GCF_003998075.1 Mesorhizobium sp. M2A.F.Ca.ET.037.01.1.1
GCATATCATCAACGTGCCGCTGCCCTCCTCTTCGGTTTCACGAGAAACGCTGCAGCTTCTGTTCGAGAAGGCCTATTTCGCCCGCTTCAAGGTCGAGCTGCCGGAAATCCGCGCCAATCTCGTCAACCTAAACACCTCGGTTACCGGCGTGCGGCCGCAGATCGACCTGTCGCGGCTGATCGACCCTGCGGGCCGCGCGGCAACGCTGGAGGAGGCGCGGCGCGAGATCCGCCCGGTCTGGTATCATGGCACCTGGCACGACACGCCGGTCTATGCCCGCGAAAAACTGCCGTTTGATGCCGTGATCGAAGGACCGGCGATCCTGGAACAGATGGACGCCACCACGGTGCTCGAACCCGGCGACCAGGCGCGATCGGACGCGGACGGCAACATCATCATCGACATCGGCGAGGCTTGAGATGGCAAAGCTCGACACGATCACGCTTTCGGTGCTGCAGGCGGCGCTGCAGCAGGTCTGCGACGAGATGGATCTGACCTTTTCCCGCGCCGCCTTCTCGCCAGTCATCGCCGAAGCCAATGACCGCTCGGACGGCATCTATTCGGCCGTCGACGGTTCGCTGATCGCGCAAGGCAGCCAGGGCCTGCCGGTGTTCGTCGGCGTGATGCAGTATTCGACCAGGACGGTGATCGAGATGATCGCCGACGGCCGTTGCCTGGCTCCTGAGCCCGGTGACATCTACATCGTCAACGACCCCTATCTCGGCGGCACGCATCTGATGGATGTGCGCTTCGTCATGCCGGTCTATCGCGGCGGAAAAATCTTTTGCTGGCTTTCCAACACTGGACATTGGCCGGATATCGGCGGCTCGGTGCCCGGCGGCTTTTCGGCCTCGGCCACCGCCGTCGAGCAGGAGGGCCTGCGGCTGCCGCCGGTGAAACTGTTCAAGAAGGGCGTGCTCGATCCCGAGATCTACGCCATCATCTGCTCGAACATCCGCGTCGCCGACCAGCGTATCGGCGATATCCGCGCGCAGGCCGCGGCGCTACTGATCGGCCAGGACAGGCTCAATGAAATCCTCGATCGTTACGGTGACGAAACCGCAGTCGAAGCGATCGCGGAACTGCGCCGCCGCGCCGCCGAGCAGATGCGCTCTTCGATCGCCGTCATCCCCGACGGCGTCTACCGCTCGCAGGCCTTCGTCGATTCCGACGGCGTGGTGAACGAGCCGTTGACCATCAATCTGGCCGTCGAGAAACAGGGCGATACACTGACCTTCGACTTTGCCGGCTCTTCAAAACCCTGCGCCGGGCCGATGAACAGCGTGCTGGCGACGACCTTGTCGTCCGTCTACCTCGCCATGCGGCATATTTTTCCGGAGGTGCCGATCAGCGCCGGCGCCTTCGAGCCGCTGAAAGTCAAGCGGCCGGAGGGCACGTTCCTCGACGCCAAATATCCTCGGCCCGTGTCGGGCTGCGCTGCCGAAGTATCACAGCGCATCGCGGAAGCGGTATTCGCGGCGATGGTGCAGGCGCTGCCCAAGAAGGTGACGGCGGCGCCCGCCGGCTCCAGCGGCAATTTCGCGCTCGGCGGCAACGATCCGGCGCGCGGCCGCGACTATGTCATGTACCAGATCTCCGGCGGCGGCTATGGCGGCAATGCCGGCCATGACGGCTTGAGCAATGGCTGCTCGACCATCGGTATTTCGAAGTCGCCGCCGGTCGAGATCATGGAGCAGGCTTTTCCGG
>NZ_RZSA01001228.1:0-1705 GCF_003998075.1 Mesorhizobium sp. M2A.F.Ca.ET.037.01.1.1
CGGGCCGGCGGGCATCGTCCCGGCCAGCAACAGCTGGCATCCGGGCATCGTCGGGCTGATCGCCTCGCGACTCAAGGATTATGCGCGCCGGCCGGCCTTTGCCATCGCCTTCAATTCGACCGGCATCGGCACGGGCTCCGGCCGTTCGGTGACCGGCTTCGACCTTGGCCGGCTGGTGCGCGAGGCGGCGGCTGCCGGGCTGATCGTCAAGGGCGGCGGCCATGCGATGGCGGCCGGCATCACCGTCGAGCGTGCCAAGCTCGGCGAGTTGCGCGCCTTCTTCGAAGAACGCGCCGCGGCCGATGTCTTCCGGCTGCAGAACGAGGAAAGCCTGGCGATCGACGGCGCCCTGGCCGCCGAGGGCGCCACGATCGCGCTGCTCGACGCGCTGGAGAAAGCCGGCCCGTTCGGCGCCGGGCACATCGCGCCGGTCTTCGTGCTGCCGCGCCACCGGCTGGCCGACGCGCGCGCGATCGGAACCAATCACATTCGCGTCGACCTGCAGTCCCAAAGCGGCGGCAACATCCAGGCGATCGCCTTCCGCGCCGTCGACACTGCGCTCGGCGAATTCCTGTTCAAGAACAGGGGCAGGACCGTGCATATCGCCGGTTCGCTGTCGGGCAATTACTGGAACGGCAACCGCACGGTGCAGTTTCGCATCAGCGACGCGGCGCTTGCTTAACGACCTACCTTAACACAGACGTTTTGACCGGTTGGTTCGTGTGCGTTGGCAGATCCCATGCCTTGGCGATTGGCCGAGACGCCTATCGCAGTCGTCATCCAGGGTCTGCGCGCGTCGCTACGCTCCCTGCTCCGCCCTGGAATGACGAGGTTCGGGAGCCTCCAGCTCATCGCCAGCGTTTGCGCTGACTACGGCAACGGACGTTGATAGCCTTGCCCGACAAGCCTGGAATCTTTCCAAATCACTGAAGTAGCGGAATTCAGACCAGAACGGACTGCAGGCGGGTCAATTCGCTGATCTGGGACATCGTCGCCTGGTAGCCGAGGCTGATCGCCTCGTCGGCGCGATGGAATTCCGTCAGGCCGATATGGCTGAGTTTCGGCTGCAGTGACATATCCGGCGGATCGCCGGCCAGCCTGGCGCGCGAAATCCGGTCCTGGATGATGTTGAAGGCCTCGACCATGACGCCGGTGATGCCGAGGCGGCTCTGGTGCGACTGGGGATTGACCTGGCCGGGGCGCGGAGCGTCTTTCTCGACGACCAGTTCGCCGGCGCTGTGCTTGATGACGGCGGCGCGCCCGAAGAGGTCATAATGCAGGTTGACCGCCACGACGAGCGGCTGCTCGTAGGCGCGGCAGACCGAGACCGGCACCGGATTGACCAGCGCGCCGTCGACCAGCATGCGGCCGTTGCAGGCCACCGGCTCGAAGACGCCGGGCAGCGCGTAGGAAGCGCGCATGGCGGTGACGAGCGAGCCGCTCGACAGCCAGATCTCGTGGCCGGTGCGGATTTCGGAAGCGACGGCGACAAAGGGTTTCGACAGATCGTCGAAGCGGGCGCCGTCGAGATGCTCGCGTAGGCGCTGGTCGAGCTTCATGCCGCCGAACAGGCCGCTGCCGCGCAGATTGAGGTCGAGCAGGCCGAAGATGCGCCGCTTGGTCAGGCTTCTGGCGAACTCCTCCAGCTCGTCGAGCTTGCCGGCAAGATAACAGCCACCGACCAGGGCACCGACCGAGGTACCGG
>NZ_RZSA01001229.1:0-1701 GCF_003998075.1 Mesorhizobium sp. M2A.F.Ca.ET.037.01.1.1
GCTCGGAGCCGCCACAGCCCGGGCAGAGGATGCCAGCAAGGCCGATATCGAAGCCCTGAAGAAATCGCTGGCCAAATATGAAGATTACACCGCCGCCATCCGCGACCTCTATCTGTCGACCGAAGGCTGCGTCTACTATGGCGGCGAGAAGATTGACGGCGCGATGTACTATCCTAAGGGCGCCATGGGTGTCCATTTCGTCAATGTCCCGAGCATCGGCAAGCCGCTCGACCCGATGAAGCCCAACGTCCTGATCTACGAGCCGACGAAGAAGGGTTTGAAGTTGGTCGCCGTGGAATGGCTGGTTCCATTGACGCCGGACGTGAAGGCGGTTCCGACGCTGTTCGGCCAGAAGTTCATGGGACCGATGGAAGGGCACTACCCGCTCATCCCGCGGGAGTTCGTCCACTACGACCTGCATGCCTGGCTGTTCAGGGACAATCCGAACGGCATGTTCACCCCGACGAACCCGAACGTGAAATGCACCAAGGCCGAGTTCCCGATGCTGGAAAAGCCGACCAAGATGATGCCTGGACCGATGTAGGGCAGGGCGTGCCAGCCAGCGCAAAAAAGGAAACGGCCCAAACCGGGCCGTTTTCATGTCTGCTTCTACAGGTGGAGCTTCAGACTTTCGCGACAATTCGCATGAAGGCCGGCACGTCGTCGCCGAAACCGACGGTCGCGTCGTCTTCCTCGCGATGGCGGCCGGGGCGGTCGCGCTGTGGGCGGGCGTCGCCGCGGTGCTCGTGACGGTTGCCCGAACCCTTGCGCTCGTTCTCGGAACGGATCGCGTCCTTGCGGGCGCGGCGTTCGGCGATATCGGCCACTTCAGCGACGGGCTGCTCTTCGCGCACGGGCTCGGGCGTCTCGTCCCGCTTGGCGTGGCGGTCCTTCCGGCGCTCGCCGCGATCCTTGCGGTCCTCGTCCTTGCGGCCGGCGCGACGCGGCGCGCCGCGGCCGCGGCGCGGCTGCTCCTCGCCTTCGCTTTCGGTCACGGTCGACAAGTCGCCGTCATGCCATTCGATCTTGGTGCCGATCAGCCTCTCGATCGCGTCGACATATTTGGTGTCGGAGCGGGTGGCGATGGTGAAGGACTTGCCGGCGCGCCCGGCGCGTCCAGTGCGGCCGATGCGGTGGACATAGTCCTCGGCATGGATCGGCACGTCGTAGTTGAAGACGTGGCTGACATCGGGAATGTCGAGGCCGCGCGCGGCGACGTCAGAGGCGACGAGATAGCGCAGCTTGCCGTCGCGGAAATTGTTGAGCATCTGCATGCGCGCCCGCTGGTCCATGTCGCCATGTAGCGCGCCGGCATCGAAATCATGCTTCAACAGCGACCGGAACAGTTCCGACACCTCGACCTTGCGGTTGCAGAAGATGATGGCGTTCTTCAGGTCGGCGTCTTCGGCCTTGATCAGATTGCGCAGCGTCTCGCGCTTCTCCCAAGGCTTGTTGCCGGACTTCACCAGCCGCTGCGTGATGCTGGTCGCGGTGGAGGCGGCCTTGGAAACCTCGACGCGCACCGGCGCGTGCAGGAACTTCTCGGTGAGCTTGGTGATTTCCGGCGGCATCGTCGCCGAGAAGAACAGCGTTTGGCGCGTGAACGGGATCATCTCGCAGATGCGCTCGATGTCGGGAATGAAGCCCATGTCGAGCATGCGGTCGGCCTCGTCGATGACGAGGATCTCGACGCCGTTGAGC
>NZ_RZSA01000122.1:0-10171 GCF_003998075.1 Mesorhizobium sp. M2A.F.Ca.ET.037.01.1.1
ACAGCATCTCCATCGCCACCTCGTCCAGCCGAAGCGGGCTGAGCTCGTTGCCGAGGAAAATGTTGGCGACGACATCGAGGTTCTCGCAAAGCGCGAGGTCCTGGAACACCGTGGCGATGCCGAGCGTCAGCGCCGCGCGCGGGTCGGGCAGCGTGACCGGCCGACCCCGGAAATTGATCGTTCCCGAGCTCGGCTGATGCACGCCGGCCAGAATCTTGACCAGTGTCGACTTGCCGGCGCCGTTGTCGCCGACCAGGGCGACGACCTCGCCTGCATGGACGTCGAAGTCGATATCGGTCAGCGCCGAGACGGCGCCGAAATTCTTCGATATGCCGCGCAGGCTGAGCACCAGCTCGCCGACGGATGCCGACCCTTCAGGACTTTCGCTCATGCGCCGCCTTTCTTGACAGTCGTTGCCTGGCATCCGGCCGCCCATGGGCGGCCGGATGCCACTTGATCAGTTGGTGATGCCGAGCTTCTTGCAGCCTTCGGCATAGCGGTCGACGCAGAGCTCGGCCGCCGTGTTGATCTTCTTGTCGATGATCTCGGCCTTGAGGTTCTCCTGCGTCACCACCGCTGGCGTGAAGAGCTGCGAGGGCGTGTCGTAGAGCGTCATCTCGGCCTTCGGCGTCTCGCCCGACAGGAGCTTGACGGCGACGTTGGCCGCGGCGGCCGCGACAATCTCGCTCGGCTTGGAGATGGTGTTGTACTGATCACCGGCGATGATCAGTTGCAGAGCCGCGATCGTCGCGTCGTTGCCGGTCACCGGCGGAACCGGATCGACGCCGGCCGCCTTGAAGGCCGCGATCGCGCCGCCGCCGGTGCCGTCATTGGCGGCGACCACGCCGAGGATCTTGGCGCCGAAGCGCGTGACTTGGCCGCTCGCCCATTGCTGGGCCTTCGGCGGCGCCCATTCCGGCGTGTCGAACTCGGCCAGGATCGGGTAGCCGCTGTTGTCGAGGCCTTCGTGGATGCCCTTCTTGATGAGACCGGCGGCCGCGTCGGTCGGCGAGCCGTTGATCTGCAGCAGGCCGCCATTGGCCGGGTCGACCTTGAGCGCCTTGAGATGCTCGACCAGCGAATCCGCGATCGCCTTGCCGATGCCTTCATTGTTGAAGGACACGTAGAAATCGGCGGGCGCCGTCGGAATGGGCCGGTCATAGGCGATCACCCTGACGCCCTGGCTCTGCGCCAGCTTGACCAGCGAGGCGGCGGCGGTGGAATCGACCGGATCGAGCACGATCGCTTTGGCGCCTTGCGAGATTACCGAATTGAACTGCTGCTGCTGGCGAGCCGCATCCGCATCGGCGTTCTGGTAGATCACCTTGCATCCGGGGCACAGTTTCTTCATCTCGGCGACGAAGCCCGGATAGTCGTGCTGCTCGTAGCGGGTCGATGCCTGGTCGGGCATCAGGAAGGCCACCGTGGCGTCGGTGACGGTGTCGGCGAAGGCTGCCGTGCTGCCGAGCAGCGAGACGGCGAAAACGGCCGCGATGGTCGATTTCAAGGCAAACGGCGATTTCCAAGCATGTCTGGTCATTCGAATGTCTCCCTTTCGAGAAATGGTTTCACGGGGCCTGCGCGGTGAACGGCGCGCCAGGCCTTGACTGCATGTCGAACTGTTGAAAGGAGTATGATCAGTCGGCTGAGGATCGATCCGATCCTGGTAAAGCCGCGCAAACATCCTCCTGAAGTGCTGGATTTCACAACAAACGATCTCCAGCACCGGGTGCGTTACACCCCGCGTTCTTCCTTCCCTGAATGTCTCTTTTGTGTTGACGCAATTCCTTTTGGAATTGCTTTGAGCTCCTCCCGGTTTCCTCCCTGTTAGGCGGCAATCTCCGCGTTGATGTTCTCAGCCAGCAAGGCCCGGAAGCGCGAAGGCGACATGCCTTTCTGCGCCAGGAACTGGCGGTTGAAATTTGAGATGTTGTTGTAGCCGGCGGCGTAGCAGATCTCGGTGATCGACATCTGCGCCTCGCTCATCAACAGCTGGCAGGCAAGGTTGATGCGCAGCCGGTTGACATATTGCACCAGCGCCATGCCGGTGTGGCGGCGGAAGCTGCGCGAGAAGGCGCTCGGGCTGCGCCCGGCGATCTCGGCCAGCGTCCCTTCGCTGAACGGCTCGGTCAGGTGGCAATTGATGTAGGCGAGCGCCTGGTTGATGCCTGCCGACATGAAGCCGGAGGGGTCGGGCAGATAGCCGGCGCTGGCCAGCGTGCGGACGTCGCCGGCGCGGTTCAAGATGTCGAGCACGGCCATGAACAGCGACAGGCGACGCACGCCCTGCGCCTCGGTCAACTCCGCCAGCAGAGGCGCCGCAAGCTCGGCCGTCGCCGGCGAGAACAGGGCGCCGCGGCGGCTGGTTTCAAGGATACCGGCGCAGGCGGCAAGTTCGGGCAAGGCGGCTGAAGCGCTGGCGATGAATTCTTCGGAGAACTGGACGACGCGGCCGCGCAGCGGCACGGTCTCGCCCGGCGGCACGTCGCTGACCCAATTGTGCGGCAGGTTCGGCCCGGTGAGCACCAGATTGCCTGGCTCGAACTCACCGATGAAGTCGCCGACGAAATAACGGCCAGTGGTGGCGACGACCAGATGCAGTTCGTATTCGGGATGGAAGTGCCAGCGCACGGTGCGGAAAGGATAGCCGTGGGCCCAGGCCTTGAACGACTCTCCCTGTCTGATCTGGACGACTTCCAGGTCCGGATTCATGTTCATTTCCTCCCCGCGCGGGTCCGGTCTTGTGACCGGTTGCTGCGCTTCGTCAGGCGGGCCCGTCTCTTCCCACTGGCCGCCGTGATTGAAAGCTTAGGCGGCAATTGAAGCCCCTGCCACCACGGCTTGTCCACCCAAGCGATACTTTTTTGACGTTTTGGAGCGGACCGAAGCAAGCCGATGTTGTGAAAGCACTTCCTTAACCATAGCGGTTCAGGATCGTCCCCTGGTCAGTGGGGACACCCTGATTGAAAAAGCCGGCGCGCCCTCTTCGCCGCCTGGCGCTTCTCGCTGCGGCGGTTGTGCTGGGTACGGCGGCAAAGGCCTCGGATTTCTCCGAGCCGTGGAAGAATGCCGCCCGCCCGTTGGTGATCGACGCCTATGAATACAATTCGATCGACTGGCAGCAGCTCGTCACCGACAAGCGCGTCGCCGGCTTCATCAACAAGGCGTCCGACGGGCTGCCGCCGCCCTACTTCTGCTTCGGCGCCGAGGCGGACGTGAAACTCTGCAAGGCGCAGTGGAAGCGCTATGCGGTGACGCGTGAATTGTTCCAGACGCGCAAGGTGGTGGCCAAGGCGCTCGGCCTGAAATGGGGCGCCTATCACCTGGCCCGTCCCGGCAACCCGGTCGAGCAGGCCAACAACTTCATCGACTTCGCCGAGCCGGCGCCCGACGAGTTGATGGCTCTCGACATCGAAGGCATCGATCCGATGCAATGGATGTCGCTGGAGGACGCCGAGGAATTCGTGCGCCAGGTGCACCGCCGCGTCGGCCGTTTCCCGGTGCTCTATGTCAATGGCAAGACGGCGCAGTATATCGCCGACAATCGCTACCAGTACCGTCTGCTGTCGCGGCTGCCGCTCTGGTATGCGCGCTACAAGCCCGACATCGAGGTGCATTTCCCGATGGGCAACTGGCAGGGCTACGCACTGTGGCAATTCTCGGCGCAGGCCAATTGCGGGCGTTTCCGCTGCCCTTATCGGGTGCCCGGCACGCCCAACGACATCGATGTCAGCGTCGCGCCGATGAGCGCTGACCAGCTGCGCCAGCAATGGGCCTTTGGCGGCCTGCTCGACGTGCCGGCCGACTACCTCGCTTCGATCCCGGTGCCGCTCTCGCGCGAAAAGGCGCTGGCCGGCAAGGTCACCATCACCTATGCCGATGTGGCGACGCCGCCGACGGTGGAAGAAATGGTCGCGGTGCTCGGCGCGCGCTGGGAGAAATTCCGCGACGGCTTCCGCATGCCGGTGGTGAAGACGGTGCCGCAGCGCCCGAGCTTCGGCATCGTGCAATATGTCGCCTGGAAGCGGACCGGGCAGCGCACGCCCGACCAGATCGACGCGGCCTTCGCCGCCGCCGATCCGGTGAAGACCGCTTCGACCGCTCTCGACCAAAGGCGGCACTGATTCCCCAGGCATCAGCGGTGGCTGCCGAGGCTGGCATACATGCCGGTGGTGCGGAACTGCGTCGGCGTGATGCCGTAGAAACGGCGGAAGACCTTCGAGAAATAGTTCGCATCCTCGAAGCCGCAGAGCACAGCCACTTCCTTGACCGGCAGGAAATCGGCCTTGGTGAGGAGCTTGGCCGCGCGCTGCAGGCGTTGCTGCAGCACGAATTCGGCAGGCGGCAATCCTTCGCTCTCGGCGAAGCAGCGCGAGAAATGGGCGCGGCTGAGGCCGCTGATCTCGACCAGCTCCGCCACCGGCAGCGGCTTGTCGAGATTGGCGTTGATATGGTCGATGACCGGCTGCATGGCGCTTTGCTTCTCGGCGAAGGCATGCGAGCCGAAGACATCGTCGTAGAGCGCCATCGCCGCCTCATAGGCGATCGCGGAGGCCGCACCAGACGAACCCGCTCCCTTGATCAGTCGCAGGCTGCAATCGGCAAGGTGATCGACGGTCGCCGGCTGCAGCCGGAACACCGGGCCGGAGACGCTGAGGATCGACTTGTGGATGCGCAGCGCTTCCTCACCGTTCATCGAGATCCAGAAGTATTCCCAGCGGTCGCCCTGCCCCAGCCAGTAGCGATGATTGTGCGGCACCAGAACCAGCAGCGTGTCGTTCGCCTGCAGACGGTAGTTGCGGTTCTCGTAGCGCAGCTGACCGGTGCCGCTGATCGTGTGCTGGAGCACCGTGAACGGGGTCTGGCCACGCTTTCTCCCGTCCCAGTCATAGGTTTCGTCCTCGCGCACCTCATAGCCGGTGCTTGTCGGCATGGCATGCAGCCGCTGGCGCCCGCGCGGCAGCGAAATCGTCCGCATCAGCTTTCCATTGGCGATCAGGTCCCGCAGCACAAAATTACCCTCGAAAGCATAATCCTTCTCTGGCGGTGCCCGCCAATAAGGCATAATCCAACTTCTCAGAACGCGAAAGACCCGCGGTCGAGGAGCGGGCGGGAGGAGAAAGAGCCGGATTTCCGGCTTTGAGTGGCTGGCGCGCGATGGCGCGTGGCCAAATCCTCCTTTGTCGCTCCTTGCCTGGCATTCAGTTGGATCAAGGTGAAGGTGATGAGCTTCAAAATCGCTATTATCGGCGCCGGCAGCGTCGGCTTCACAAAGAAGCTGTTCACCGACATTCTGTGCGTGCCTGAATTCCAGGACATCGAATTCGCGCTGACCGACATCAGCGAGCACAATCTCGGGATGATCAAGGCGATCCTCGACCGGATCGTCGAGGCGAACAAACTGCCGACCAAAGTGACGGCGACGACCAATCGCCGCGAGGCGCTGGAGGGCGCGCGCTACATCATCAGCTGCGTGCGCGTCGGCGGGCTGGAGGCCTATGCCGACGACATCCGCATCCCGCTGAAATATGGCATCGACCAGTGCGTCGGCGACACGATCTGCGCCGGCGGCATCCTCTACGGCCAGCGCAACATTCCGGTGATCCTCGACTTCTGCAAAGACATTCGCGAGGTCGCCGCGACGGGCGCGAAATTCCTCAACTATGCCAACCCGATGGCGATGAACACCTGGGCGGCGATCGAATACGGCAAGGTCGACACGGTCGGGCTCTGTCACGGCGTCCAGCACGGCGCCGAACAGATCGCCGAAGTGCTCGGCGCGAAATCGCCCAGAGAGCTCGACTATGTCTGCTCCGGCATCAACCACCAGACCTGGTTCATCGAGCTCAAGCTGAACGGCCGGCCGATCGGCAAGGACGAACTGGTCGCCGCCTTCGAGGCGCACCCGGTCTATTCGAAGCAGGAAAAGCTCAGGATCGACGTGCTGAAGCGCTTCGGCGTCTATTCGACCGAAAGCAACGGGCATCTCTCCGAATACCTCCCCTGGTACCGCAAGCGCCCCGACGAGATCACGCGCTGGATCGACATGTCGGACTGGATCCATGGCGAGACCGGCGGCTATCTGCGCTACTCGACCGAAACCCGCAATTGGTTCGAGACGGAATATCCGCAGTTCCTCGAAGCGGCGTCGAAGCCGATCGATCCGTCAAAACGCTCCAACGAGCATGCCAGCCACATCCTCGAGGCGCTGGAGACCAACCGCGTCTATCGCGGTCACTTCAACGTCAAGAATAATGGCGTGATCACCAACCTGCCGCAGGACGCGATCATCGAATCGCCCGGCTTCGTCGACCGTTTCGGCATCAACATGGCGGCCGGCATCACGCTGCCGGAAGCCTGTGCGGCAACCTGCATGGCCTCGATCAACGTGCAGCGCATGTCGGTGCATGCGGCGATCGTCGGCGACATCGATCTGTTGAAGCTCGCCGTGCTGCACGATCCGCTGGTGGGTGCGGTGTCGACGCCGGAAGAGGTCTGGCAGATGGTGGACGAGATGGTGGTCGCTGAAGCCGCATGGCTGCCGCAATATGCGCACGCCGTTCCGGCGGCGAAGGAGCGGCTTTCGAAAGCACACGTCAAGACCCGCGAATGGGCGGGCGCCGCGCGGCGCAACGTGCGCTCGATCGAGGAACTGCGCGCCGAAAAGGCGGCGCTGAAACAGGCCGGTTGAGCCTAAAGGCAAGCAGGCCGGGTCGCAGGAGGCAGCTCGGCAAGAAATTCACAAGAGGCGGGCAGCAGCAGACGTCCAAAAACATCTGGGAGGAGACTATGAGGACTTTTCGTAGAACTGGCATTGCCGCCGGGCTGATGCTCGGCGTTTCAGTCCATGCGCTCAACGCCTTCGCTTCCGAGCCGACGATCCCGCCGCAGCCTGCGACATTCCCGGCCGAGGGCAAGATCCACTATGTGGCGCGCGACTCCATCCTGGAGTTCAAGGCGCTGCCGGAATATCACGAGCCGGACTGGGTGACGGAGAAATACGTCAAGACCGGCAAGCTGCCGCCGGTCAAGGACAGGCTGCCGAAGGAACCGCTGGTCTTCAAGACGGCCAACATGCCGGATGGCATCGGCGTCTATGGCGACACGATGCGCCATGTCATCGGCGGCAGGCCGGAAGGCTGGAACTACGGCGCCGGCCAGACGCAAGGCTGGGGCGGCATCGACATCGGGCTTTCCGAATGCCTAACGCGCACGGCGCCGCTGTTCCAGGTCGAGGCCAAGGACACCGAGCCGCTGCCCAACCTCGCCAAGAGCTGGGACTGGTCGAGCGACGGCCACAAGCTGACCATGCATCTGATCGAAGGCGCCAAATGGTCCGACGGCGCGCCCTTCAATGCCGACGACGTGATGTTCTACTGGGACGACGAGGTGGTCGATCCGAACGTCTCGCCGCTCAACGGCGCCACGCCGGAGACTTTCGGCGTCGGCACGACGCTGAAGAAGATCGACGACTACACCGTGGAGTGGACGTTCAAGGAGGCGTTCCCGCGGCAATATCTCTATGCCATGGCCTATGGCACTTTCTGCCCCGGCCCCTCGCACATCCTCAAGCCGCAGCATCCGAAATATTCGAAGAACACCTACGACCAGTTCAAGAACGCCTTCCCGCCGGAATATATGAACATGCCGGTGATGGGCGCCTGGGTTCCGGTCGAATACCGGCCGGACGACATCATCGTCATGCGCCGCAATCCCTATTATTGGAAGGTCGACGAGAAGGGCAACCAGCTGCCCTATCTCAACGAGCTGCAATACAAGCTCTCGACCTGGGCCGACCGCGACGTGCAGGCTGTTGCCGGCTCGGGCGATTTCTCCAACCTCGAACAGCCGGAGAACTTCGTCGCCTCGCTGAAGCGTGCTGCTGACAAGAATGCACCGGCACGCCTCGCCTTCGGGCCGCGTCTCATCGGCTACAATCTGCGCATGAATTTTTCCGCCAATGGCTGGGGCAACCCGGACGAACGCGGCCAGGCGATCCGCGAGCTGAACCGCAACGAGGATTTCCGCAAGGCCGTCACCATGGCGCTCGACCGCAAGGCGCTGGGCGACTCGCTGGTCAAGGGCCCGTTCACCGCCATCTATCCGGGCGGCTTCTCATCCGGCACCAGCTTCTATGACCGCAAGTCGACGGTCTATTATCCGTTCGATCTCGAAGGCGCCAAAGCATTGCTCGCCAAGGCCCGCCTCAAGGATACGGACGGCGACGGCATTGTGAACTTCCCGGCCGGCACCGCGGGCGGCAAGGATGTCGAGATCGTGATGCTGGTCAACAACGACTACACCACCGACAAGAGCCTTGCCGAAGGCGTGGTCGCGCAGATGGAGAAGCTCGGCCTGAGGGTCGTGCTCAACGGGCTTAACGGCACGCAGCGCGATGCCACACAATATTCCGGCCGCTTCGACTGGCTGATCCGGCGAAACGAAACCGAGCTCACCTCCGTCGTTCAAAATACCGAGCAGCTGGCGCCGGTCGGCCCGAAGACCAGCTGGAACCATCGCGCGCCGGAAAGCGGCCAGGTCGACATGATGCCGTTCGAAAAGGATCTCGTCGACATCGTCAACAAATTCGTGTCGACGCAGGACAACGACCAGCGTGCCGAGCTGATGCGAAAGTTCCAGAAGATCTCGACCGAGCATGTCTACAATGTCGGCCTGACGGAATATCCGGGCGCGCTGATCGTCAACAAGCGTTTCTCCAACATTCCGCAGGGCACGCCGATCTTCATGTTCAACTGGGCCGAGGATTCGATCATCCGCGAGCGCGTGTTCGTCAAGGCGGACAAGCAGGCAAAATACGAGTTGTTCCCCAACGAACTGCCCGGCAAGCCTGGCGATAAGGGACCGATGGATTAAGCTTTACCTCCCCTGACGAAGAGATGTCCGGCCGCGTTGCGGCGCGGCCGGACAAAGCAATTCCTCCAAATGCATCGAATGCGCGACCGGCCAGAAAGGAAATAGACCGTCCATGTTGCGATTCCTGCTCATGCGCATCGCCTCGGCCGTTCCCGTCCTCGCCATTCTGAGCCTGGTCACCTTTGCCATCATCCAGGCGCCGCCTGGCGACTATGCCGACTACATCAAATCGCAGCTGATCAACCAGGGCGGCGCCTCCTATGCCGAAGCCGACGCGCAGGCACAGGCCTATCGTATCGAACATGGCCTCGATAAGCCGTTGCCCGTCCAGTATCTCAACTGGATCGGCGGCATCATCACGCGCGGCGATTTCGGCTACAGCCTCTACTACAACAAGCCGGTGGCCGATGTGGTGGGCGAACGCCTGCCGCGCACGCTGCTGCTTGCGCTGGTCTGCCACCTGCTCGCCTCGGTGCTCGGCATCACCTTCGGCATATGGGCGGCGACGAGGCAGTATAGCTGGATCGACTCCACGCTCTCGGCGATCTCGTTCCTCGGCATGACAGTGCCGCGCTTCCTGATGGCGCTGATCATCGTCTATCTGCTGGTCTTCCAGTTCAACGTTTCGGAGATCGGCTCGTTCTTCTCGCCGCAGTATGGCGGCGCGCCGTGGTCGTGGGCGAAGTTCGTCGACCTGGTCAAGCATGTCTGGCCGGTGGTGGCGATCGCGACCTTCGGCGGGCTCGCTTACAACATGCGCGTCATGCGCGGCAACCTGCTAGACACGCTGAACATGCAATATGTCGAGACGGCCAAGGCCAAGGGCCTGACCGGCGGCGCCGTCGTCATGCGGCACGCCGTGCCCAATGCGCTGCATCCGCTGGTGATGTATCAGGGCGTGGTGCTGCCCTATATGCTGACCGGCGAGATCGAGACGGCGATCATCTTCGCGCTGCCGACCGTCGGGCCGGCGATCGTCGGCTCGATGGCGGTGGGCGACGTTTATGTGACGGCCACCTTCATGATGGTGCTGTCGGCGACGCTGATCATCGGCAACATCATCGCCGACATGCTGCTCGTGCTGCTCGATCCCCGCATCCGCCAATTCGGGGAGCGCTAGATGCTGGCGCGCGACCCCTCCCCGCCGCCGCCAGCCGAAGGCGTGGCCATAGCCGAGCCGGCGCACGGCAATGAGAGCTATATCGCGCTGGTCTGGCGCCGGCTAAAGCGCTCCTGGACCGGCATGGCCGGGCTCTTCCTGGTCGTGCTTCTGCTCGTCATGGCGGTCCAGGAGCGC
>NZ_RZSA01001230.1:0-1699 GCF_003998075.1 Mesorhizobium sp. M2A.F.Ca.ET.037.01.1.1
AGGAAGTCGCCGAGAAAACCCAAGCCGTTTATGCCGAGTTGGATGTTGCCAAGAGAGAACTCGCTTCAATGAAGAATTTAGGATGATGCGCACATTCACCACCCGTGACGGCTCCATTTGGATGCCGCCGTACCTGACCTCCATCGATAGCAAACCTGCATCGGCTGCTGCCGTTGTTTCAAGGTCTGCTCGCGCGATGTCATGCATCTTCACGGCGTTGATGATGCGGGTGAAATCCTCGGCCCCTGCGATGACGAGGACGACGATTTCGACGGCAAGCTCAATCGCATGATCATGGTTGTCGATGATGCCGGCCGCTGCATCGGCTGCGGAGCCTGCGGCCGCGTCTGCCCCAAGAACTGCCAGACGCATGTTGCGGCCGACGAGCTCGCAACATGATCTGGCGAAAACCAGGGGAGCGGCGTGCACTTCATCTTTTTGTCGGCTCGTGGGGCTGGTCCTGTGCAGCAATGCGTCGATGGTTTACTTCGCTTTGGATTCGCTCCGTGTGGCAGTCGTCACGACGCTGGCCTGTTCGCTGCTGCTTCAGGCCGGCTCCTTCGGCCGCGTGCTCTTTCTGATCTGGCAGTCCTCTAGCCGCGCTCGTGGAACTCGCCACAGGGGCCAGCATGCCGATGGTTACAGGAAAGCTCGGGTACCAGTCGTCTGACTCTGATCAACTGCGGAATGCAATTTTCAGCTGTGTCCCGGCTTGGTCGAATGCCCAGCATGTGCTGCTGCTTTGATGCGCGGATGACAGGATCAGTGCTCAGACCCACACCAATTTTGGTCACCCTCTGATGACTGAGCTGATCGTATAGGGAATCTGTGTTCGGCTAACACGCGACCATACCCCTGGGCTGACCGGTGCGTAGCCGGTTCAGGTACTTTTTTGCTGGAGATAGCATGCTGGAAAAATTCGAACGTTATCCGCTCACCTTTGGACCCACGCCGATCGAGAGGCTCGACCGCCTCGGCAAGCATCTGGGCGACAAGGTGGAAATCTACGTCAAACGCGAGGACTGCAACTCCGGTCTCGCGTTCGGCGGAAACAAGCTGCGCAAGCTCGAATACATTGTGCCCGACGCGATCGCGTCAGATGCCGATACGCTCGTCACAATCGGTGGCGTGCAGTCCAACCATACGCGCATGGTCGCTGCGGTCGCCGCCAAGATCGGCATGAAATGCCTCCTGGTCCAGGAGAGCTGGGTCCCACATGATGATGCTGTCTACGACCGGGTCGGCAATATCCTCTTGAGCCGCATCATGGGGGCAGAGGTGCGCCTGGTTGACGAGGGCTTTGACATCGGCATCCGCCGCAGCTGGGAAAAGGCACTTTATGAAGTCAAGGCAAGGGGCGGCAGGCCATATGCGATACCTGCCGGCGCCTCTGTCCACAAATACGGCGGCCTGGGCTATGTGGGGTTCGCTGAGGAGGTGCGTGCCCAGGAAGAGCAGCTTGGGTTTGCCTTCGACTATATCGTCGTCTGTACGGTGACTGGTTCAACCCACGGCGGCATGCTCGTCGGGTTCGCCAAGGATGGTCGACAGCGCAACGTGATCGGTATCGATGCCTCCGCCATGCCCGCCAAGACCAAGGCGCAGGTGCTCGGCATCGCCCAAAATACAGCGAAGCTCGTCCACCTCGGAGCGGAAATTGTCGAGGCAGACGTGGTGTTGTTCATGGACTACGCGTACC
>NZ_RZSA01001231.1:0-1697 GCF_003998075.1 Mesorhizobium sp. M2A.F.Ca.ET.037.01.1.1
ATCTGGCGCTGCGCGATCTGATCGTCGGGCCCGATGTCGACCTGCTCGACAGCATGCGCCGCATCAGCGGCCTGGAGCAGGGCATCGAGAACCCGATCCTGCGCCTGACGCTCTACCAGGGCGCCTTCTTCACGCTTCTGATCTTCTTCGGCTTCGCGCTGTTCATGCACGAGGTTGCGCGCCGTTGCCACCCGGGCATCTGGCTGCCGATGCTGGGCTGGCTCATCCTGCTCAACACCTCCGAAAGCATCGCCTCCAAGACGACGCTGATGACCAAATTCGTGGTGATCGCGCTGGCGCTGTACAGGCCGGCGAAGGAACGATCAGACAGTTTCCTTAAGCCTCTCCCTGGCCGCCGCAGCTAGAAACGCAGACCTGGTGACACCCAGTCGATGAGCTGCTTCGTCGATGTCGGCCAGCAGGCCTGCATCCAATGAGATATTGGCCCGGGCCGGCCGGCCATAGTCGCGTATGAGGGGGACCGAGATCAAAACGGCGCCATCGGTCAAGGCCGATCGTACCGCCTCATCGGCCATAAGCTCGTCCATGCTGCGAGGGCGGGGAGCGTCATGACCCTCCGCCAGTTCTTCAGCCACCCATTCAGCCAGAGCCGCGGTTGCGTCCTTGAATGCCTCATCCCGGTTTTCCGATTGGGCCACGCAGCCTGGTGCATCGGGGAACGACACACCGACGATGCCGTCCGCGGCATCCACGAGTGCGATATAGCGAGACATGTCCTGGTCCTATGTTCTTCGTTGCCTTGCTCTTGATGGAGCGTGGTGAGGAGTCGGTATTATTCCCAGCCCGCCGCTTTTGCGATTGACCGGGCTACCAAGGGCGTCACCGCCTTGTGCCGGGGACCATGATCGTCGGCATCCCGGCCTTCTTGTATTTGTCGTGTTTCGAGCCGCCGACAAGCTGCCAGCCCTCCCGTTCCAGCCGAGCCTTGATCTTGGTGGTGTTGGTCTCCGGCACAAGGATTCCTTGGGAAGCTAACGTGCAATTATTTGCACAATTTGCACGACCTATCAACGAAAATGCGCAAATAGATGTACATTCTTGCTGCCCGGCGGCGAGCGATTGGCGGCGGGCGCCGTTCATCACCCGGAGCAGAACAGGGCGACCGAGCACAGCCTTTACGCATTGGCCGCCACCCCGCTCGCCTCATGCCTCCGCGTCCCAAGCAACACCAGCGGCACCGCGACCAGGTTGATCGCTATCACCGACAGCCAGATGGTGATCTCGCAAGAATGCACCGGTCTCCCACCCACCGGCTCCCGCATCAAACCAAACGCTTGGAACGGTTTGGTGATTCAAAAAATCAAGTTGGCGGCATCGTCAAGCCCAGCGCCTCGACCATGGCGGGATCGAGCGCGCGGGTTATGTCGTCCATCATGCCCATGCCGTCGAACAGGTCCCAGAACGCCCAGGGAAAGCCGGCGGCTTCTGCGCTCTGCCGGACGTCGGCGATGTAGCGGGCGCGGTCGGGATTGGGCGCGGCGGTAAAGCGGGCGTCGGTGCGCAGCGCGCCGAACTCGCCCATGATGATGCGCCCGGGCGCGATGCCATGGCCGTCCGCCCAGCCGCTCACCTGCGCGAGGTAGCCGTCGATGAAACGACGGTCGGGCTGGGCGTCGAAATAGACTTTCAGCACCTTCTCGGTCTCTTCATAGGCGGCCTTCTTGGCTTCGTCGGAC
>NZ_RZSA01001232.1:0-1695 GCF_003998075.1 Mesorhizobium sp. M2A.F.Ca.ET.037.01.1.1
TAATCGAAGCCCGCATCGCCATAGGCGGCGACCAGAGCGGAGCACTTGCGGCCCGAGGTCATGTTATGCGGGCCGTCGGTCGCCAGCACGCGGTCGAAAATGCCGAGATGCGCCGCGATTGCCTCGGCGAATTTGCGCGGCGTTCCCGTCGCCAGCACGATCACGCGGCCCTCCCGATGCTCGGCGTGCAAACGGTCAATTAATTCCTGACGGTAAGGCAGCGAGGCCGGGTCGATGTCGACGCGCAGGGATATTTCCTGCTTAAGCCGCGCCGGACCGCCGGTCAGCCAGAGCGGCAGCAGAAAGAAATAGAGCGGGTTCTTCTTGAGGAGGATGAACAGGCCTTCCCACAGAAGGTCCGTTGCAATCAACGTCCCGTCGAGATCGACCGCAAGCGGAATTGCGTTCCTGTCCGACCTCGCGTCCATTGTCCTGCCCCGATAGAGCGCAGGATCCCGACTCCAAATCCCGGAAGGGCCACGCGCCAATTCAACCCACGCCGTGTACCGGCGTCCACGGGGGCAGATATAGCCGGGGGATGACGCAGCGAACGTTAAAACGTGCGGTTGCAGGGAATGGTCATGCCGGTTTTTCGGCCGTCATCGTTAAGCGTCGGCTACCGGAAACGATAAAAGGCCGGACATCGGTTCGGCCTTTGCTAATCTTACCGCGCCAATCCGTTGCGCGTTACTTGATGCGGGCGGTCCCGCCCGAAATTTCGACCGTCTCCGAACCGGTCAGGGCTTCGAGGTCACCATTGGGCAGGGTGACGAAGCAGCCGTTCGAGCAGAACTCCACCGTCTCGCCGGCACCGAGCGTCAGCTCGCTCTTGGCGCCGCCTTCGGTCACGACCAGGGTCCGCGTCTGAGCGTCCCTGTTGATCGCGCTGGCGGCGAAAGCCGAACCGCCCAAGGCCAGCAAAGCAATGGCGGCAACGACAGACTTCCACATTGCAATTCCGGTGTTTCACACACCGCCTCTGTTCAAAATTTGCAAGGCATTCTCGCCCTTTGCATCGAAGCTTATATGAGATGTTACCTGAACCGCAACTGAATGCCGCATTCATGCCACAATCGGTTTCGGCGCAGGGCGACGCCACCGAAGGTGTATCGAAATGCGGCTAGGCCGAACGTTGCCGCACCTTTATCCAGGGTCTGGCTTGCGGCCCCTGCGCTTCATCTTGGCCAGCCGTTCCCGTTCGGCCGCGGCTTCCTCCTCCAGCCTCTGGCGCTCGGCGAATTCGGCTTCGATCTTGTCGTCGTCGATCGGCCAGGCTTCATGCTTGGTTGTCTCGACCATGGCGCGCGGCGTCGACGGGATCTCGATCCGCTCGTCCTCGAAGATATCGAAGATGGCGAAACGGATATCGTTCTGCACGACGCTGCTGTTCATGATGTCGGCAACGAAAACGCGAATTTCGAACTCGAGCGCGGCCGCCCCGAAATTGGCGAAGAGGACGAACGGTTCCGGATTCTTCAGCACCATCGGATGGGCGCGGGCAATATCCAGCAGGACGGCATGGACGCGCTTCACGTCGCTGCCATAGGCGACGCCGACCTTGATTTCGACCCGCCCCAGCTTGTTGCGATGCGTCCAGTTGCCGACCGCGTTGTTGATGAGGTTCGAATTGGGCAGGATCACCGACTGCCGCTGGAAGGTCTCGATCTCGGTGGCGCGCACGCTGATCTTGCGCAC
>NZ_RZSA01001233.1:0-1692 GCF_003998075.1 Mesorhizobium sp. M2A.F.Ca.ET.037.01.1.1
GTCGCACGGCGCGCGATTGGGCTGATAAACTTCCCGAGCCTGACATCGCCGACCAAGTCCCACCAAATTCGTTGCATCTTGCGGGCCAGGTCCTTGCGCTCCTCGAGTGTGGCTACATCTGCCCATTTGGCGCGAAGAGCCTCATACTCGTCGCTCTTTGGCCAGCCATACCAGCCGTTTTCACCGTTTCCGAGCAGCAAAGGAGTGGTGAGCGGATTCCCAAGGGAAAGATCAGCTTCGGTCGTGATGAAGATGTTCCATCCGCCGCTCTCAACGGGGCCCTTGTTTGCGCGGCGCGTGACAAGGCCACCCCAGTCGCTTGGCGCGAGCTCGGCATTGACCCCACTCTTCCGCAGTGTGGCCGCCATGAGCTGCGCAGCATTGTTCAAGTAGGCGATATTGGTTGGTTGGAGAATGACGATCTTCTCGCCAGAATACCCGGCCTCTTGGAAGAGTTGTTTGGCTCTTTCCGGGTCACCGCCCTTTTTGTACCATCCGGTATTTTCGTCGTTAGAAACCGGCGTCTCTCCTCCGAAGGCCGACGTGACCGTGCTGTAGTATTTCGGATCCGGAAATGAGGCGGCCATGAACGCCTCCTGATCGACCAGGTGCAGTATTGCCTGGCGCGCCTTGACGTTGTTGAACGGTGGCTGCAGGTGGTTCAAGCGCAGGCACATGTTTTGGCCCGCCTTGTCCAGTACTTGCAGTACGAGGTTCGGATCGCTTTCAATTGCTGCGAAGAAGTCGACCGGCGGCTCCTCAAGGTAGTCAACCTCACCGGCCAGCAGTGCGGCGTACGCGGTCTGTTGATCAGAAATATTGTCCCAGATTACCCGATCGACATTGACGACCTTCCCCCCAGCAAATCCGTCGGACGCCTCGCGTCGTGGTACGTATTGTTCATTACGATCGTACGTGACACTTGCGCCCGGCCTGGCGAGAGCCTCATTGAATTTAAACGGCCCGGATCCGATATTCGTGCTCACCTGCTCGCTCGCGGGACGATTGGCGTCCTGCTCGCGCATGATGAACGGGCACGGCGTCGCAGCGTCCGCCAGGATATCGACCAGAATTCCCAGCGGCTCTTTGAGCGCGATTGTGAAGGTCTTGTCGTCCTTCTTCGAGATATCCTTAGCCCGCGCCATGATCACCTTCCCCCCGGGCGCCACCTCGGCCCAGCGGCGGATCGAGGCGACACAATCCGCCGCGGTAACGGGGGTGCCATCGTGCCAGCCGAGGCCATCCCGGAGCTCGAACGTGTAGGTCTTCTTGTCGTCGGAAACGGCCCACTTCCCCACCATTTGCGGCTGCGGCATAAACTTGGAGTCGAGCGAGAACAGCGTGTCGTAGATCGCTAAGGCATGATCGCCCGTGATGGCGGCCGCGGTGAAGATCGGATCGAAAACACGGAGCTCACCGATCTTCACCATTCGCACCGTCCGCGCGGAGGTTGGTTCTGTTTGTGCTCGCAGCACCGATGGCACGGACAAAGCCGCTCCGCCGACAATACCAACCTTAATGAGATCGCGTCGAGAAATTATCATTTTCACTTCCCCTTTTTAAGTTGCCGGCGGTTTTACCCGCGCTTATCGCTTCACCTGCCGTTTTCACATAAAGGCGATAGCTCACGGGCTTCGTATTGTTGGTAGGCTACCGGAAATGGGACGGGCTTTCAAGTGGATTGTCACAGTT
>NZ_RZSA01001234.1:0-1692 GCF_003998075.1 Mesorhizobium sp. M2A.F.Ca.ET.037.01.1.1
CCATGACGATATAGATGGCGCAGCGCGGATCGCCGGCGCCGGACGCCCACCATTTCTCGCCGTTCAGCACATAATCGCCGCCCTGTCGCTCGCAGCGCATCGAGATGTTGGTCGCGTCCGAGGAGGCAACATCCGGCTCGGTCATCAGATAGGCCGAGCGGATCTTCCCCTCGAGCAGCGGCTCCAGCCAGTCCCGCTTGTGCGCCTCCGAGCCGTAGCGCTCCAGCACCTCCATGTTGCCGGTGTCGGGCGCCGAGCAGTTGAAGGTCTCGGCGCCGAGATGCGCCTTGCCCATCTCCTCTGCCAGATAGGCATATTCGACGGTGGAAAGACCGTAGCCGCGTTTGGAATCGGTCAGCCAGAAGTTCCACAACCCGCGCTCCCGCGCCGTCTTCTTCAAGCCTTCGAGGATTTCGGTCTGCCTGGCGGTGTAGGCCCAGCGGTCGCCCTCCTTGCCGATTTCGGCCAGAAACTCCTCCCCGAGTGGCGCGATCTCGTCGCGAACCATAGCCGCTACACGCTGGTGGATCGGCTTCAGCCGCTCGGTCATGCCGAGATTCATGTCCGCCATCGCTTCCGGTCCCTTTCGCAGATAAATCTTTACCCGTGGCAAGGATGACCGTACTTCGGCTAGCCTTGTCAACGCGAGTCCCCTCGCCGGTTTGACCGGGGGTGCGGAGGAATGCAATGAGCTATCTGGACAAGCTGTTCTCGGTCGCCGGCAAGACCGCGCTGGTGACGGGCGCGGCGACCGGCATTGGCCGCATGGTGGCGACCGGCTTGGTCCGCGCCGGCGCCCATGTGATGATCGCCTCGCGCAAGGGCGAGGATTGCGCAAAAGTCGCTAACGAATTGAACGCGCTCGGCGGCTCCGGCCAGGCCGAGGGCTTTGCCGGCGACGTGTCCAGCGAAGCTGGCATCGCCGCTCTTGTCACTGAGGTGAAGGCGCGCACGGAGCGCCTGCATATCCTGGTCAACAATGCCGGCATTTCCTGGGGCGCGCCGCTGCAGGATTTCCCCTATCACGCCTGGGCCAAGGTGTTCGGCGTCAATGTCACCGCGGTCTTCCACCTGACGCGGGAGCTTTTGCCGCTGCTTGACGCGGCGGCAAGCGACGAGGATCCGGCCCGCGTGATCAATCTCGGCTCGGTGATGGGCACCCAGCCGCTTGCCGACGACGCCTATTCCTACGCCGCCTCCAAGGCCGCCGTGCATCATCTGACGCGCACGCTGGCGATCGAATTCGCCGCCCGCCGCATCACCGTCAACGCCTTTGCCCCCGGTCCTTTCCAGAGCCGTATGACGGCCTTCGCCACAGCGACCGAGGAGCAGGCGAAACATGTTGGTAACCATGTTCCGCTCGGCCGCATCGGCGTGGCGGATGACATTGCCGGCGCAACGCTTTATTTGTGCAGCCGTGCCGGAAGCTATGTCACCGGCGCCATCCTGCCTATCGACGGCGGCCAGTCGGTGCAGCATGGAATGACGTTGTTCAAGGAGTAAGACGCCCGATTCAAGGAATCCGGGCGGGGTTCAAGGAATAAGATGCCCGGTTCAAGGAATCCGGGCGGGGGTGCGGAGGACATGAGCGTGGAACCGATCAGTCTCGATACGCTTCTGGCAAGCGTCGGCAAGGAGGTCGGCGTCTCGCCCTGGCGAACGGTGACACAGCGCATGATCGACCAGTTCGCC
>NZ_RZSA01001235.1:0-1691 GCF_003998075.1 Mesorhizobium sp. M2A.F.Ca.ET.037.01.1.1
GAGCAGAATGCCGAGCAGGATGCGGTCTCGATCATGACGCTGCATTCGGCCAAGGGCCTCGAATTCGAGACCGTTTTCCTGCCCGGCTGGGAGGAAGGCTTGTTCCCGCATCAGCGCGCGCTGGACGAAGGCGGGCGCTCCGGCCTGGAGGAAGAGCGCCGGCTTGCCTATGTCGGACTGACGCGGGCGAAGAAGAACCTGCACATCTGGTTCGTCTCCAACCGTCAGATCCACGGGTTGTGGCAATCGACCATCCCGTCGCGCTTCGTCGACGAGCTGCCGGAAACCCATATCGACGTCGCCGAGGGCGGCAATTCCTATGGCGGCTACGGCAATCCCTATGGCGGCGGCGCTTTTGCATCGGGACGCGGTGGAGGCCGGCAGAACCCTTACGGCGCCTCGCGCTTCGACAATGTCGGCGCCAAGGACCAGGGCAGTTTTTCCAACACCTATGCCACGCCCGGCTGGCAGCGCGCCCAGGCCAACCGCACCGAAGCGACCGACCGCAACTGGGGCACCCGCTCCGGCCACCAGGTCGAGCGCATCGGCTATGGCGAGACCGACTCAGGCTACGGCGCCGGCCGGACCAGCGTGAAGGGCCGCACCATCGAGGGCGAGCTGGTCGCCAAATCCGTCGCAGACACGCCGTCAGCCTTCAATGTCGGCGACCGCGTCTTCCACCAGAAATTCGGCAACGGCAACATAGCGGCCATCGAAGGCAACAAGCTCACCATCGACTTCGACAAGGCCGGGCAAAAGCGCGTGCTGGACGGGTTCGTCGCGCCGGTGTGACCGCCCTCACCTGTACCTTGCCTGGTTCCACTTGTGGCCGAGCAGCGACAGGATGATGATCAGTCCGTTGAAGAACTGGACGTAGAAGCCGCTGAGGCCCGCCGCCACAACGCCGGTCTGGATGAACGACACAGTGACCGCGCCGATCGCGCCGCCGACCACCGTGCCGATGCCGCCCCAGGTCGGCGTGCCGCCGACGAACACCGAGGCGAGCACCGGCAGCAGATAGCCGTCGCCCGCCGTCGGCCACCAGGTGAAGTTGATCATCACCGAGAAGGTGCCGGCGATCGCCGCGCCTATGCCGGTGAAGACGAACACCTTCACCCGCACGAGCTTGACGTCGATGCCCATCTGCTTGGCGCTGTCGGGATTGTCGCCGACCACCTTCACCTGCGCGCCGAAGCGGTGTCGGTTGAAGAGCAGCGCCGAGAACACGACGAAGGCTATGGCCCAGAAGATCTGCACGGGAATGCCCCAGATCTGGCTGGAGAAGATCTTGTAGGCCGCGCTGTCGGCCAGATTGGTCAGCGCCGTCGACTTGCCCTCGTTGATGATCTGGATCAGGCCGCGCAGCAGGAAATTCATGCCGAGCGTGGCGATCAGCGACGACAGCCCGCCATAGACGACCAGCGAGCCGACCAGGAAGCCGAGCAGCGTACCGGTGACAACAGCCGCCGCGATGCCCAGGAACGGATCGTAGCCCGCCTGCACCACCAGCGCGAAGACCCAGGAGGCGAAACCCATCGTTGCCGGGAACGACAGGTCGATCTCGCCGCAGGTGACGACGAAGACCAGCGGCACCACCACGAACAGCGCCACCGGAAGCGTCGTCAGCACCGAGCTGTAGAGATACCAGGTGGTGAACACGGTCGGGTTGGCGATCATGAACACCGCCATCA
>NZ_RZSA01001236.1:0-1687 GCF_003998075.1 Mesorhizobium sp. M2A.F.Ca.ET.037.01.1.1
GACGCCATAGGCGGGGCTACGTCACGAACCCGCTTCCAATACCGGGCGAAGACGCTATCTATGGCGCGGGGCGGCTCCCAATCACTCACGAGGCAATCCATGACAATTCGCGCTGTCGTCTGGGGCGAGAACATCCATGAGCGGACCAATGAGGTGGTGGCCTCCATCTATCCGGAAGGCATGCATGCGACCATCGCCAAGGCGCTGAATGCGGACAAGGCGATCTCCGCCTCGACCGCGACGCTGGAGCAGCCGGAGCACGGCCTGCCGGAATCCCGCCTCGCCGAGACCGACGTGCTTGTCTGGTGGGGCCACAAGGACCATGGCGCCGTCGCCGACGAGGTGGTCGAGGGCGTTGCAAAGCGCGTCTGGGAAGGAATGGGCCTGATCGTGCTGCATTCCGGCCATTTCTCCAAGATCTTCAAGCGGCTGATGGGCACGCCCTGCACGCTGAAATGGCGCGAGGCCGGCGAGCGCGAGCGGCTCTGGGTGACCAGCCCCAGCCACCCGATTGCCGAAGGCCTGGGCGAGTTCTTCGAACTCGAGAACGAGGAGATGTATGGCGAGCAGTTCGCCGTGCCGGAGCCGCTGGAAACCGTCTTCATCTCCTGGTTCCAGGGCGGCGAGGTGTTCCGCTCGGGCCTCACCTACCGGCGCGGCGCCGGCAATGTCTTCTACTTCCGGCCCGGGCACGAGACTTATCCGACCTACCACGATGCGACGGTCCAAAAGGTGCTGCGCAACGCGGTGAAGTGGGCACATAACCCGCAAGGGTCGAAGCCCGCCATCCTCGATGCGCCGAACGTGCCGGTCGAGAGGGCGCTGGAGCCGATCGAGGAGCGCGGCGGCAAGCTGCACGCGCATGGCGAGGCCGGTTTCCGCTAAAGCGCTTCCTCTTTGCTCGGGATTGCGCGGAAACAGCGCCTGGGCCACATTCGCCTCGCATGATTGAATCGAACCAAATCGCTCGGAGGAGCAAGAAATGCGGCTTTTGATACTCGGAACCGGCTGGATGGCGCAGGAACATGCCCGCCGCTTCGGCGCCATCGAGTGCGTCGACATCGTCGGCGCGGTTGACGTCGATGCGGCTCGCGTCGGCGAGTACGCCGACGCCTACAAGATCCCGAAGCGCTTCACCTCGCTTGAGGCGGCGCTCGACTGGGGCGACTTCGACGCGGTCGCCAATGTCACGCCCGACCGCATCCATCATCCGACCACCATGGCGCTGGTCGCCGCCGGCAAGCCGGTGCTGTGCGAGAAGCCGCTGGCCGAGAATTTCGGCAAGGCGAACGAGATGGCCGACGCCGCGGAGGCCGCCGGCATCGTCAACATGGTCAACCTCACCTATCGCAACGTGGCCGCGCTGCAGAAGGCGCGCCAGATGGTCCGGGCCGGCGAGATCGGCACGGTGCACCATGTCGAGGCGTCCTATCTGCAGAGCTGGCTGGTGTCGAAATTCTGGGGCGACTGGCGCACGGATCCGAAATGGCTGTGGCGGCTGTCGCGCGGCCACGGGTCGAACGGCGTGCTGGGAGACGTCGGCATCCATATCCTCGATTTCGCCAGCTATGGCGCCGCGCTTGACATCGACCATGTCTTCTGCCGGCTGCGGGCCTTCGACAAGGCGCCGGGCAACCGCATCGGCGAATACCAGTTCGACGCCAATGACAGCTTCGCCATGACTGTC
>NZ_RZSA01001237.1:0-1685 GCF_003998075.1 Mesorhizobium sp. M2A.F.Ca.ET.037.01.1.1
ATCCAAGGCACCGCGACAAACCCGAGGAGAGGCAATGCGGCGACGCTCTTCCCTGCCGGTCACATTTCTGGTTCCCACCCTCGCCATCCTTCTGGTGCTGTCGATGGTGCCGACGCTCTACGCCATCGTGATCGCGCTGCAGAACCGCGAATTGAGCGCGCCGGGCTATTCCTGGGTGTGGTTCTCGAACTTCGCCGATCTCTTTAGCGATCGCCGTTTCCTCAACGCCGTCTGGGTCTCGGTGAAATGGGAGATCGTCACCGTCGTGGCGACGATGGTGGTGGCGATCGGGCTAGGCGTTTTGATGTTCGAGGTCGCCGGCCCGCGCCTGCGCAACTTCTACTGCCTGTTGTTCATCATCCCCGTGCTTTTGCCGCGCGTCTCGGCGGCCTTCGTCTGGAAGTTCGCCTATCACCCGCTCTACGGCATCGCCACCTATCCCTACCGGCTGATCACCGGCGGGTTGATCTTTGATCCGCTGTCCAAGCCCGGCTCAGCGCTGTTCGCCGTCGCTTCGGTGGATGTCTGGCAATGGGGACTGTTCTTCGCCGTCATCGTGCTCAAGCTGCTCGAAACCCTGCCGCCGCAGCCGATCGAGGCGGCCAGGCTCGACCACGCCAAGCGCTGGCAGATCCATGCCTACGTGACACTGCCGATGCTGAAGGCGCCGCTGATCAGCCTGATGTTCGTCAAGATGATCGAGTCGCTGCGCTCCTTCGACCTCATCTATGTGATGACGCGCGGCGGGCCCGGCGTCGCGACCGAAACGCTCGACATGTACGCCTTCTCGCAAGGCTTCATCGAATCCGGCAAGGTGTCCTATGCTTCGGCCATGGCGGTGCTGATGATGATCGCGACCGTCATCACCTTCACCATGCTGTGGAAGCAGGTGCAGGCATGAGGCCATATCGGATGAAACCGGGCCGCCTGATCGCCAAGGCCGTCCTGGCGCTGGCCGGGTTCCTGGCCGTGTTCCCGCTGGTGTGGACGGCGCTCAACGCGCTGAAGAACAATGTCGACATCATCACGCGCGTGCCGAAGGTGATCTTCACGCCGACGCTCGCCAATATCAGCTACATCCTCGGCCGCGATAGCGTGCTGACCGGGCTCTACAATTCTGCGGTCGCCTGCGGCGCGGCCGTGCTGATCGGCATCGTGCTGGGCCTGCCGGCGGCCTATGCCGTGGCGCGCTATCCCAACCGCTTCGCCGGCGACATCCAGTTCTTCGTGCTTTCGCTGCGCTTCCTGCCGCCGGTGGCGGTCGCCATCCCGCTGATGGTGATCTGGCTGCAGATCGGCCTCTACGACACGCTTCCCGCGTTGATCGTCACCTACTCGCTGCTGACCATCTCGGTGATCATGTGGCTTGCGATCCCGGCCTTCCAGGGCGTGCCGAAGGAGATCGAGGAGGCGGCCTTCGTCGACGGCTACGGCGCCTATTCGGTGTTCTGGCGGATCGCGCTTCCTGTCGCGGCGCGCTCGCTGGTCGGCGCCATCGCCTTCAG
This sequence comes from Mesorhizobium sp. M2A.F.Ca.ET.037.01.1.1, assembly GCF_003998075.1. Lineage (NCBI taxonomy): Bacteria > Pseudomonadati > Pseudomonadota > Alphaproteobacteria > Hyphomicrobiales > Phyllobacteriaceae > Mesorhizobium > Mesorhizobium sp. M2A.F.Ca.ET.037.01.1.1. Next base: position 1,506 of record NZ_RZSA01001237.1, read on the forward strand.
CTTCGTGCTGGTCTGGAACGAGTTCCTGATCGCGCTGATGCTGTCGAGTTCCAACGCCAAGACGCTGCCGATCGTGGCTTCCGAGCTGTCGCAGCAAGGCATGAACGTGCCTTGGGGCATCCTCAATGCCTCGGTGGTGCTTCTGTCGCTGCCGCCGCTGCTCTTCCTCGGTGTTCTGAG